>CAJJNI010000070.1 GCA_905193085.1 uncultured Lachnospiraceae bacterium
AAAAAGGGATTTTTTTTATTTATTAGGAGGAATAAAAATGATTATTACATTAAAAGATGGCTCAACAAAAGAGTACGAAAAAGAAATGGCAATTATTGATATTGCATCAGACATCAGCGAAGGACTTGCAAGAGTTGCAACGGCAGCAGAGCTTAATGGAGAGGTTGTTGATTTAAGAACTGTTGTTAAAGAGGATGCTAATCTTAATATTCTTACAGCAAATGATGAAAAAGGTCTTGCTGCACTTCGTCATACTACAAGCCATGTTCTTGCAGAGGCAGTTAAGAATTTATATCCAGAGGCAAAGCTTGCAATCGGACCTTCAATTGATACAGGATTTTATTATGATTTTGAATGTGAGTCATTTACAAGAGAAGATTTGGATAAAATCGAAGCAGAAATGAAAAAAATCATAAAAAAAGGTGCTAAGCTAGAAAAATTTGAACTTCCAAGAGAAGAAGCAATTAAATTTATGGAAGACAAGGGTGAGCCTTACAAAGTTGAACTTATCAAAGATTTACCGGAAGATGCTGTTATTTCATTCTACAGCCAGGGAGAAAACTTTACAGATCTTTGTGCTGGACCTCACCTTATGAGCACTAAGAGTATCAAAGCATTTAAGCTTATCTCTTCTTCAGGTGCGTATTGGAGAGGAAATGAGAAGAATAAGATGCTTACAAGAATTTATGGTACAGCTTTCCCTAAGAAAGAAGAACTTAATGCATACTTAGAGCATCTGGAAGATGTTAAGAGAAGAGACCATAATAAATTAGGAAGAGAAATGGAACTTTTTACAACTGTAGATGTAATTGGACAGGGACTTCCACTTCTTATGCCAAAGGGTGCCAAAATTATTCAGACACTTCAAAGATGGATTGAAGATGAAGAAGATAACAACCGCGGTTATGTGCGTACTAAGACACCACTTATGGCAAAGAGCGATTTGTACAAGATTTCAGGTCACTGGGATCATTACAAAGACGGAATGTTTGTAATGGGTGATGAAGAGACTGACAAAGAAGTATTTGCATTAAGACCTATGACATGCCCATTCCAGTATTATGTATATAAGGCAAGCCAGAAATCATACAGAGATTTACCGTTAAGATATGGTGAGACTTCAACATTATTCAGAAATGAAGATTCAGGAGAAATGCATGGACTTACAAGAGTCCGTCAGTTTACAATTTCAGAAGGTCATCTTATTGTAAGACCTGACCAGATGGTTGAAGAGTTCAAAGGCTGTGTTGATTTGGCAAAATATTGTCTTAAGACACTTGGTGTAGAAGAAGATGTAACATATCATTTATCTAAATGGGACCCTGACAACAGAGAAAAATATATCGGTGAGCCGGAAGTCTGGGAAGAAACACAGCAGCACATGAGAGACATCATGAATGAACTTGGAATTGACTTTGTTGAAGATGTCGGAGAGGCAGCTTTCTACGGTCCTAAGATTGATATTAATGCAAAAAATGTTTATGGAAAAGAAGATACAATGATTACAATTCAGTGGGACGCTCTTCTTGCAGAACAGTTTGATATGTATTATGTTGATGAAAATGGCGAAAAAGTCCGTCCATACATTATTCACCGTACTTCAATGGGTTGTTATGAAAGAACTCTTGCATGGCTTATTGAAAAATATGCAGGTATGCTTCCTACATGGCTTTGCCCTGAACAGGTAAGAGTGCTCCCTATTTCAGAAAAATATGCAGATTATGCGGCAGAAGTAGAAAAAGAATTGAAGAAAAACGGTATCTGGACATCTGTAGATATGAGAAGTGAAAAAATCGGATATAAGATTCGTGAAGCAAGACTTAACAGAATTCCTTACATGCTTGTCGTAGGACAGAAGGAAGAGGAAGATAAGACAGTTTCAGTAAGAAGCCGTTATCTTGGTGATGAAGGACAGAAATCTTTAGATGAATTTATTAAAGATATATGCGAAGAAATCCGTACAAAAGAAATCCGCAAAATTCAGACAGAAGAGAATAAATAATAAAAATTAGTCAATACTATTTTCTGTAACAGAAAATTTGTGATGTCAATATTATATTTGGCATTGCAGATGTACAGGAGGTAGATTGAAATGACACAATTAGATTGTAATGTTACAAGCTGTATGCATAATGCAGATGACTGTTGCTGCAAATCAAAAATCGAGGTTGAAGGAAGCTCTGCAAAAGAATGTTGTGAGACATGCTGCGGAAGTTATGACAAAAGAGGTTCTTCAGCTATGAGCAATTCAGCAAGGGAAGCTTCTAAAGCTACCGAGGTTGAATGTATGGCAAAAAACTGTATCTATAATTCAGAAGGCTGTTGCGATGCCGGACATATTGGAATTACAGGTGCTATGGCCTCAAGCAGTGAACAGACTGAATGTGGAAGCTTTAAAAGCAGATAATAATTTGTAAAAGAACAGTTTTTGGATTATTTAGAAAGTAACCTTTTCCTGGTAATATTAACAGTTTATTTAGACTGTTACATTTGACAGGAGAAGGTTATTTTTTATCTTGACTATAACAATTAGTTGGGGTATTATATAAATAATGGCAAAAAATCGGCTCTTTATAGAAGCGGAAAGGGTAAGTTTATGATACAGAGTATGACCGGATTCGGTCACTATGAATTAGTGGAAGATGGCAAAAAATATACTGTTGAGATTAAGACTGTTAATCACAGATATTTGGATTTGAATATAAAGATGCCTAAGAAATTTAATATATTTGAGACTGAGATAAGAAATGTTTTGAAAGATTATATTAAAAGGGGCAAATCAGATTTATATATTACATATGAAGATACTACACAGTCAGATTATTCAGTAAGATATAATGAAGCGTTAGTTGCACAGTATTTAAAGGCTGCTGAGGATATGTCTGAACAGTTTGCTTTAAAGAATGACATGACAGTAACTAAAATGTCAAAATTTCCTGATGTACTCATTATTGAGGAAGGAAAGCTTGATGAAGATAAGACTTTAAAACAACTTACTACAGCAGTAGAAGGTGCAGCAAAGCAGCTTGTCAGTGCAAGACATACAGAGGGTATGAATCTTAAGGCAGATTTACTTGACAAACTTGAGCTTCTTACAGAAGAAGTTAAATATATAGAAGCTGTTTCTCCGGAAATAGTTAATTTATATCAGAACAAGCTTCAGGAAAAATTAGAAAATTTATTAAATGATGCGGGTGTTGAGCAGAGCAGAATACTTACAGAGGTAACTATTTTTGCTGACAAAATTTGTGTAGATGAGGAAATCGTAAGGTTAAAGAGTCACATTGCATCTGTAAAAGATGTTTTAGAGGAAGAAGACAGTATAGGAAGAAAGCTTGATTTTATTGTTCAGGAGATGAACAGGGAGGCAAATACAATTCTTTCCAAAGCAAATAATATTGATATATCAAATCATGGAATTAATATAAAGACAGAAATAGAGAAAATTCGTGAACAGATTCAGAATATTGAATAGAGAAGAGGATAATAATGAATCAGCTTGTTAATATTGGATTTGGAAATATAGTTAATTTTGAAAAAGTAATTTCTATTATTAACCCGGATTCAGCTCCCGCCAAAAGACTTGTACAGTCTGCAAAGGAAGAAGAGCGGATAATAGACGGAACACAGGGCAGAAAGACCAAGTCGATAATAATATTAGAGACTAATCATATAATTTTATCTGCGCTGCAGCCTGATACATTATCCGGAAGATTTTACGGAGAAGCTGTTCATGGAATAAGGAATACTGCAAAGGAGCTTGAAGAAAATGATGAATAATAATGGAATACTTGTTGTTATTTCCGGCTTTTCAGGTGCCGGTAAAGGTACTGTTGTCAAGCAGCTTATGAATACTTATGATAATTATGCATTATCTGTATCTGCCACAACAAGACAGCCAAGAGCCGGTGAAGAAGAAGGAGTGCACTATTTTTTCAAGACAAAAGAGCAGTTTGAAGAAATGATTACAAAAGATGAGCTTATAGAATATGCATCTTATGTAAATAATTATTACGGTACTCCAAAAAAATATGTTAATGAGCAGCTCATGGCAGGAAAAGATGTTATTTTGGAAATTGAGCTTCAGGGAGCACTTAAGATTAAAGAAAAGTTTCCTGACACATTGCTGATTTTTATAACTCCGCCAAGTGCGGTAGAATTAAAGAATCGTCTTGTCAACAGAGGTACTGAATCTGCAGAGGTGATCGAGCAGAGACTTGCAAGAGCATATGAAGAATCATTTTATATGGACAAATATGACATGACAATAGTTAATGACGATTTAGATGAATGTGTGGAACAGATTCACAACACAATTCAGTGCGAACACGCAGCAGCGTTTCGAAATAGAGACTTTATAAAAAATATTAGTGAAGATTTAAAGCAATTTGCGAAAGGAGAATAATTATGTTACATCCATCTTACAATGATTTAATGAATGTTGCCAACAGCGGGGTAGAAGAAGGAGAACAGCCGATAGTAAACAGTCGTTATTCAATCGTTATTGCAACAAGCAAAAGAGCAAGACAGATTATAGAAGAAAACGGACTTCCAAATGGCAGACATATAAAAGAAGGTGAGAAACCTCTTTCAATTGCTATTGATGAATTTAGTAATAATGAAGTAAAGATTGTTAATGAAGATGATACACTTGAAGAATAATGCGAAATAAGTGATTGGTTTTTAGTGTATTTAAGAAAAGAGCATTTGTTAAAGAGTGCTCTTTTTAACTATAACCGTTACTTTTATAACATTTAAATTTAGAGAGGTTTATTTAATGAAAATAATGTTTGTATCACTTGGGTGTGATAAGAATCTTGTAGATACAGAAACTATGCTCGGTCTGTTATCAAAAGAGCGGTTTGAATTTACAAATGATGAGTCAGAAGCTGATGTTATAGTAATAAATACATGCTGTTTTATAAATGATGCGAAACAGGAAAGTATTGATACTATTCTTGAAATGGCAGAGTATAAAAATTCAGGTACATGTAAAGCACTTATTGTCACCGGCTGTCTTGCACAGCGTTATAAACAGGAAATTATAGATGAAATACCACAGGTTGATGTTGTTATGGGAACATCAAATTATGATGAAATTGTTGATGCTGTTAATAGTGCGCTTGAAGGAAAGGGCGGTGTAAATATAGAAGATGCCGACAGACTTCCGTTAGTAAATGAGAAAAGAGTCATTACAACCGGAGGACACTATGCATATTTAAAAATTGCAGAAGGTTGTAATAAACATTGTACTTATTGTATCATACCTAAAATTCGTGGTGAATACAGAAGTATTCCTATGGAGTTTATTCTTAAACAGGCAGAAGAAATGGTGCAGGAAGGTGTTAAAGAAATAATACTTGTTGCGCAGGAGACAAGTATGTATGGTATAGATATTTACGGTCGTAAGATGCTTCCTGAACTTTTAAGAAAAATGTGTCAGATTTCAGGTCTTTACTGGATAAGAATTATGTACTGTTATCCGGAAGAAATTACTGACGATTTGATACAGGTAATTAAAGAACAGCCAAAAATCTGTAATTATCTTGATTTGCCTATACAGCATGCAAGTGATGAAGTTTTAAAACGAATGGGCAGAAAAATGACCAAAAGTCAGTTAGTTGATGTTATTGGAAAGTTAAGACGCGAGATACCGGATATTTGTCTTAGAACAACACTCATCACAGGCTTTCCGGGAGAAAACAAAGAGCAGCATGAAGAGATGATGGAATTTGTTGATGAAATGGAATTTGACCGTCTCGGAGTATTTGCATATTCTGCCGAAGAAGACACTCCTGCCGCAAATATGCCAAATCAGGTTGATGATGAATTAAAAGAAGACTGGAGAGATGAACTGATGGAGCTTCAGCAGGAAGTTTCTTTTGATAAGGCACAGACTATGGTTGGAAGTGTTTTAACTGTAATGGTTGAAGGAAAAGTAGCTGATGAAAATGCATATATTGCAAGAAGTTACAGAGATGCTCCTGATGTTGACGGATATGTTTTCATTAATACCGATGAAGAGCTTATGTCCGGAGATTTTGTTAAGGTTAAAATAACCGGAGCATTAGAATATGATTTGATAGGAGAGATTTACGATGAATTTACCAAATAAATTAACAATTCTCAGAGTTATAATGATACCGTTTTTTGTGTTTTTTATGCTTGTCAATCTTACTGATTATATAGGCAGTGCCGGCAAGTACATTGCTCTTGCAATATTTGTTGTTGCAAGTTTTACTGATTTTCTTGACGGTTATCTTGCGCGAAGAGATAATCTTGTAACCAATTTTGGAAAATTTATGGACCCACTTGCAGATAAGCTTCTTGTTTGTTCAGCACTTATCTGTCTTGTCAATAATGATAAATTACAGGCATGGATTGTAATTGTTATTATTGCAAGAGAATTTATAATCAGTGGTTTCCGTCTTGTTGCTTCAGACAATGGAGTAGTAATTGCCGCAAGTTACTGGGGTAAATTTAAGACAGTGTCACAGATGGCAATGATTATTTTATGTATTTTAGATATTAATATTACAGTTATGCAGTATATTACAGTTGTAGTAACATATCTTGCACTTGTATTGACAGTTGTATCTTTAGTTGATTATATGGTTAAGAATAAAAAAGTGCTTAGTGAAGGGAGCCGATAAATATGGTAGTTGAATTAATCAGTGTTGGAACTGAGATTTTACTTGGTAACATAGTTAATACAAATGCTGCCTATCTTGCAGAACAGTGTGCTGCACTTGGTTTGTCGCTTTATTACCAGTCTGTTGTCGGTGATAATGAAAAGAGACTTAAAGATACAATAAAAACTGCTCTCAAGCATTCGGATATAGTTATTCTGACGGGTGGGTTAGGACCTACTAAAGATGATTTGACAAAAGAAATGGCGGCTAAGGTATTAGACCGCGAGCTTGTCGAAGACAAACATACAAAGGCTCGTATCAAGGACTACTTTGAAAAAAGAAAACGGGTAAAAATTTCTGATAACAACTGGAAACAGGCCATGGTTCCAAAAGGTGCAATTGTAGTTGATAATCATAACGGAACTGCTCCGGGACTTATTTTAGAAGAGAAAAAAGATAAAGAAACAAAAAGAATTATTCTCCTTCCGGGACCTCCAAATGAACTTAAGCCAATGTTTGAAAAAAACATCAGACCATACCTGCAGAAATTAAGCGGTGAAGTAATTTATTCTGTAACAGTTAAAATATGCGGAATGGGAGAAAGTCTTGTTGAGACAGAAATTGCAGATTTAATCAAAGAGCAGAGCAATCCTACAATTGCTCCATATGCAAAGCTTGATGAAGTTCACTTAAGAATAACAGCTAAAGCATCAGATGAAAAGACAGCCAAAGAAATGATAAAACCTATAGTACAGAAGCTCGAAAAGAGATTTGGCGATTATATTTACAGTAAAGATGAAGATGAGACATTAGAAGAAGTAGTTGTAAAAATGTTGAAGAAGAGGGATTTAACACTCACGAGTGTAGAATCCTGTACAGGTGGTCTGTTCAGCGGACGCATAATAAATGTGGCGGGTGCTTCTGATGTTTTTAAACAGGGATTCGTAACATACTCAAACAAAGCCAAACATAAGATGGTTGGTGTTCAGAAGGCTTCATTGAAAAAATATGGTGCAGTAAGCGAAAAGGTTGCAAAAGAAATGGCAAGAGGCGGCGCAATAACTGCAAAAGCAGATGCCTCTGTTGCAATTACAGGAATAGCAGGTCCTGACGGTGGAACAGCCGAAAAGCCTGTCGGACTTGTGTACATAGCATGCTATTTAAATGGAAAAACAGAAGTTTCAGAGTTTCGCTTTACCGGTTCAAGAGAAAAAAACAGAAACAGCTCTGTTGCAAAAGGTCTTATAATGCTTCGTAAAATGATTCTTGATTCAGATAAAGAAGTTAAGAAAACCAAGCAGGTTAAATAGTTAAATTTAAATAATAAAGCCAGGCAGGTTAAATAGTTAAATTTAAATAATAAAGCCAGGCAGGTTAAGTCATTATATCTGAAAATAGAGTTTGTCAGTAATGTCTGGTACAAACACGGACCAGGGGTTGCTGCCTGCATAAAAAACATTATCTATTATGTACTTATATACTTATACATAAGATAATGTTTTTTTGTTTTGCACATTTTTTCATTATGCACATAGTTTATATAGAGAATAATTATTAACCGGGAGTATTTATGAATAATAAGAATACCTGTCCTATGGATAAATGGAAGGCAATTGATAATTTTCCTGTTGCAATGGCTTATGTGCCGTGGCAGTATTGGGAAAATGTATATGAAGCAGACAAAGCATTACAGCAGGGAACGCTTTTTCCAGAATTGGATAAACCATTTTTAGGGTGCAGAGGGGGCAGAAAATAATGCAAAATCGTCCAAACAAACAGCAGATGCTAAACTGGATAGATATGGTTAGTTTTACTTTGTATGAGACTGCACTATATCTTGACACACATCCAACCGATAAAGAAGCATTGGAATTTTATAATCATTTTCTTGGCATGAGAAACGAGGCGCTGGCTGAATATAGCAGCCGGTTTACGCCACTTACGCTCGATAATGTTTACTGTGGTGATGATTATTGGAAATGGGTTAATGATAAATGGCCTTGGGAAAGGGGAGAATGTTAAACTATGTGGAATTATGAAAAAAGATTGGAATATCCGGTAAATATCACCCAGAAAAACCCTGCTATAGCAAAAGCCATAATCAGTCAGTATGGCGGTCCTGATGGTGAGATAAATGCCTCTCTCAGATATCTTTCCCAAAGATATTCAATGCCATATCGTGAAGTAATGGGAATACTGACTGATGTCGGCACCGAAGAAATGGCACATTACGAAATGATAGCTACAATGGTTCATCAGCTTACAGATGGTCTTACTCCTGAAGAAATAAAGGCCGCCGGTTTTGCTGATTATTATGTAGACCATACTGTTGGTGTGTGGCCACAGGCTGCGGGGGGAATTCCGCAGAATGCATGTGAGTTCCAGGTAAAAGGCGACCCGATAACAGATTTAATGGAAGACCTTGCGGCTGAACAGAAAGCCCGTGTTGTATATGATAATCTTCTTAGAATAATTCACGATTCTGATATTGTAGAACCACTTAAATTTTTAAGACAGAGAGAAATCGTTCATTTCCAAAGGTTCGGAGAAGCTATGCGTATTGTTCAGGATAAATTAGATTCCAGGAATTTTTATGCATTTAATCCGGCCTTTGATAAAAATTGTGGTTGCACAAAAAGATAAATATTTACTTTACAAAAAAATTTACCAGCCAACGCCGAAAGGCGCTGGCTTTAGCTAAAGTACATAAATGTATTATATACAATAGTAGTATGAACAATTGAAATACAGCTGTTTTTGTACAATTTTACATTGTTTTATTTTTCACCGGTCCACTTAAAATCATTTTATATGATATATTCAGGTAATTATTTCCTTAAAAGAACTACAAAAAATTACATAAAACTGTGTTAAAAATATTGAAAATATAATATAAAAGTGGTAAAATACAAACAATAAAAAGATTGTTTCTTTGAATATTAAAGAAAACGGAGGAAGTAACTATGAAAATACAGGATTTTACAGATATGAAAGCATTTGAAGAGATTATGGCTGCATGGGCTAAGGCTACAGGCTTAGCAACAGTTGCTGTAGGTGCAGATGGCGAGTATATTTCAGATTGTTACAATTTTACAGATTTTTGCATTAAATATACAAGAGGAACAAAAGAGGGACTTGCCAGATGTACTAAATGTGATCAGGAGGGAAAAGGGGTTTACCATTGCCATGCCGGACTTGTTGATTTTGGTATAGACCTTGTAGTAAACGGCCAGGTTCTTGGTTCTGTAATCGGAGGCCAGGTATTGCCATTTGAACCATCTGAAGAAGATGAGCAGAATTTCAGACGTGTTGCAAGAGAAATAGGTGTTAATGAAGACCAGTATATTGCTGCATTACATAAAGTAAATTTCCGTTCAGAAGAAGCTATTAATGCATCCGCAAAACTTTTAGGTCAGGTTCTTAATAACTTTATAAATGAACAATATTCTTCTAAGACAAATGGGGTTGTAATTGAGAAGCTTACAACAGGTGTTAAAGAAACAAATGTATTAGTTCAGGAAATTATGCAAAAGACAAATGAATTAAAGAAGGCTCAGGAAAGACAGAAAATTCTTGCATTAAATGCGTCAATTGAATCAGCAAGAGCAGGTGAAGCAGGCAGAGGATTTGCAGTTGTTGCAGATGAAGTTAGTAAGCTTTCAGAGAGAAGTTCTATTGTTAATTCAGAAATCGTACAGCTTGTAAATCAGATTTCGGATGTGGTATCTAAGATGAATATGGAAGAAAAATAACAGTTCAATTTTTAAATAGCATCGAAATTCTTGATTTTCAGCTGTTAAAGTAAAATTGAAAAATATTAAGTTTTTAATCGAGCAGGAGGATGATTAACTAATTGTTAACCTCCTGCTTGATTTTTAATACCTTCTCTAAATATCTTCATTTACAAATTCAAAATATTCCTGTTCATCAAGCAGGGCATCAAAAGCATCAGCAGCTTTATCAAATTCCTCATCAGTTAAATTATTGTCGAGTGTAATTTCTTCATTTTCATCTTCAAAGTATTTGTATATGAAGAATTCGCCTTCATCAGTCCCTTTATAATTATCAGGAGGCATAAGGTAAATATAATCCTGACCTTCTACTGTAAGTATAGATAAAATCTGACAGTCGAGAGTTTCGTTATTATCCAGATTTATAGTCAGAATTTCAAGCTCATCGTCGTTGTTATTCTGTGTTTTTTT
>CAJJNI010000071.1 GCA_905193085.1 uncultured Lachnospiraceae bacterium
GAGCATCTGCCTTACAAGCAGAGGGTCACAGGTTCGAGCCCTGTAGGTCCCATTAAGTCGCAAGACTTATGCCGGCGTGGCGGAACTGGCAGACGCACAGGACTTAAAATCCTGCGGGACTTATACTCCCGTACCGGTTCGATTCCGGTCGCCGGCATTATTGCTGAAAGAAATCTTGAAATTCAAGGTTTCTTTTTTTGTGCAAATATTGAGGCTGTATATAAACGGCATATAGTTATGGACTATAGATAGGAATTCCTTATTTTATCAAAATATATAATAACAAGCTTATAATGAGTAAATTTATATAGAATTATTGGCGCACAAATGATATAATTATTTATTGAAGACTGATAATGGAAGTTATATTAGCAATAAAAATGATAAATGTATATATAAGGAAATTTAATATATTTTTATTATAATTTATTGTGTGAAATTATTAGTTATTATTAAGAAAAAGAGGTAAATGATAATGAAAAGAAATACAATTTGTGTGCAGGGTGGATACACACCGGGAAATGGTGAGCCAAGACAGATTCCTATAGTACAGAGTACAACTTTTAAATATGATACAAGTGAGGATATGGCTAAATTATTTGACTTAGAAGCAGAGGGATATTTTTATTCAAGACTTCAGAATCCTACGAATGATTTAGTTGCAGCAAAGATAGCACAGCTTGAAGGTGGTACTTCTGCAATGCTTACAGGAAGCGGACAGGCTGCAACATTTTTTGCATTATTTAATATATGCAGCGCCGGCGATCATATTGTTTCAGCAAGAAATATTTACGGTGGCAGTTTTAACCTTTTGGCGGTAACTATGAAGAGAATGGGAATTGATGTTACATTTGTAGATGCAGATATGCCATATGAGGAATTAATGAAAGCATTTAAACCAAATACAAAAGCTGTATTTGGAGAGACAATTGCAAATCCGGCACTTACAGTTCTTGATATAGAAAAATTTGCTAAGGCAGCACATGATAACGGAGTTGTTCTTATTGTTGATAATACATTTGCGACACCGATTAATTGCAGACCATTTGAATGGGGGGCTGATATAGTAACTCATTCAACTACAAAATACATGGACGGACATGGTGCATCACTTGGCGGCGCTATTGTGGACAGTGGTAAGTTTGACTGGATGGCTCATGCTGATAAATATCCGGGACTTTGTACTCCGGACGAAAGTTACCATGGGGTTACATATGCAGAAAAATTTGGAAATGAAAAGGCATTTATAACAAAATGTACTTGTCAGCTTATGAGGGATTTGGGTTCTGTTCAGAGTCCTCAGAATGCTTATATATTAAATCTGGGCTTAGAAAGTCTGCATGTAAGAATGAAAAGACATTGTGAAAATGCAATGGCTGTTGCTCAATATTTATCAAAACATCCGAAAGTTGCATATGTTAATTATGCAAGTCTTCCTGGAGATAAATATTATGAATTAGCTCAGAAATACTTCCCAGATGGAAGCTGTGGTGTAGTTTCGTTTGGCTTAAAAGGTGGACGGGCTGCGGCAGAAACATTTATGAAGAGTTTAAAAATTGCTGCAATTGAAACTCATGTGGCAGATGCAAGGACATGTTGTCTTAATCCTGCAACAAGTACACACAGACAGATGAATGATAAGCAGCTTGAAGAAGCTGGAGTACCGGCAGAGCTTGTTCGTATGAGTTGTGGTATTGAAGATAAAGAAGATTTGATTGCAGATATAGAACAGGCACTGGATAAATGTATTTAAAAATTTCTGATAAATATGAGTGAGTAATTTATGGAAGAGTATATTTATAAAGACAATAAAAAATTGAGATACGGATATACTACCGGTAGTTGTGCGGCAGCGGCCTCTAAGGCTGCTGCCATGATGCTTTTAACAAAAATAAGACAGGAAAATATTTTCCTTATGACACCGAAAGGGATAGGTCTTAATCTTAAAGTTGAAAATATTCAGATTAATGATGAGGAAGTAACATGTGGAATAATTAAAGATGCCGGAGATGATGCAGACTGCACAGATGGTATTTTAGTTTTGGCAACGGTCAGGGCAACTGACAATAATGAAATTATAATTACCGGCGGAAAAGGTGTTGGGCGTGTTACAAAACCGGGATTGGAACAGCCTGTCGGGGAAGCTGCAATTAACAGGGTTCCAAGACAGATGATAAAAGAAGCTGTTTCAGATGTAATAGAGACATGTAGTTTTAGCGGAGGTATGCATATTGAAATATCAGTTCCAAAAGGCGAGGAAATAGGAGCACGTACTTTTAATCCTAGACTTGGGATAGAAGGTGGAATTTCAATACTTGGAACAAGTGGTATTGTTGAGCCGATGAGTGAGCAGGCGTTAGTTGCAACTATCCATACTGAAATGAAACAAAAAGCACATGGCGGAGTTAAAAATATTCTTGTAACTCCCGGAAATTATGGCAGAGATTTTGCTAAAAAAGAGTTTGGAATAGATTTAGACATGGGGATAAAATGCAGTAATTTTATTGGTGAAACAATAGATATGGCATATGAGTTTCAGTTGGAAAAGATTTTACTTATAGGTCATATAGGAAAACTGGTTAAAGTTGCGGCAGGTATAATGAACACACATTCAAGATGGGCTGATGGCAGAATGGAAGTGCTTTGTGCGGGTGCTGTTATGGCAGGAGCGCAGACAGACCTGTGTAAAAAAATTCTTGAATGTATTACAACTGATGACGCATTGCAACTGCTTTTTGATAATAATTTATTAGAAAAAACCATGCAGTATGTGATGAAGAAAATATATGAAAATTTAAATAGAAGGGCATACGATGGACTGACTGTTGAGGTCATTGTGTTCTCAAATGTATTTGGAGTATTAGGTGTGACTAACAAAGTTGAGAAATTATTAGATCATTTCAGATAAATAATTTGTAAGAAAACAGAATCATTAGAAAATTAAATTAGAAATGTACAAAGATTGTCCGGTAAATAAACAGAAAAAAGCTAAATGTATAAATTAAAAATATAAGAATAATTCAGAGATGTAATTAGTAAGAAGACAGAATAAATCAGAAACAGGGGATTTTATATGAGAATGACATTTATAAGGCATGGAAAGACCGCAGGAAATATGGAGCATAGATATGTTGGCAGGACTAATCAGGAACTGTGTGATGAAGGTATAGCCGGAGTGAGACAAAAAAAATATGATTATAAAAATCTTGCAGATGCAGATGTTGTTTTTGTTAGTCCTATGAAAAGATGTATTCAGACTGCAGAAATTTTATTTGAAGATATTAGGCGTATGGGTAAGCCGGTTAATATGATTCAGATTGAAGATTTCAGGGAATATGATTTTGGAGAATTTGAGGGGAAAAATCATGAAGAGCTTATGGAATTTGAATCGTACAGAAAATGGCTTGAGGATAATGGAAGTTACGATCTGCCTGCCGGAGAGGGCATGGAAAATTTTAGAAAACGAGTTATAAATGCATTTGATTATACTGTAAATTTATGTCATGAAAATAGTTATGAAAATGTTGTTTATGTAGCTCATGGTGGCACAATTATGACAATATTTGAAAAATATGACAGTGAAAAATGCTCATATTATGATTATATGTGTAAAAACGCAGAAGGTTATATTGCTTGGTTTGATGGGAAAATATTAGAAAGGGTGGACAAATAATGGTATTTTTTGTTGGTGCAGGAAGTGGAGCGGTCGATTTAATAACGGTGCGTGGACAGAATTTATTGAAATCTGCTGATGTTGTTATATATGCAGGTTCACTTGTGAATCCGGAACATTTAAAAGTATGTAAAAGCAGCTGTGAAATTTATGACAGTGCAAAAATGACATTAGAAGAAGTTATTGAAGTTATAAAAAATGCTGAAAAAGAAGATAAAAATACTGTGCGGTTACACACCGGTGACCCAAGTATTTATGGTGCAATTAAAGAGCAGATGGAAATTTTGGACAAAGAGAATATCACATATGAAAATTGTCCTGGTGTAAGTGCTTTTTGTGGTGCGGCAGCAGCTTTGCAGATGGAATATACTTTACCAAATATATCTCAGAGTGTGATAATTACAAGAATGGCAGGAAGAACTCCTGTACCTGAAAAAGAAAGTATAGAAAGTTTTGCGGCACATAATGCGACAATGGTAATTTTTTTAAGTACTGGAATGTTAGAAGAGCTGAGTGAGAGACTTATAGCCGGAGGATATTCAAAAGATACTTCAGCAGCCATCGTTTATAAGGCAACATGGCCTGATGAAGAAAAGTATATTTGTACGGTTGACACACTTGCTAAGACAGCAAAAGAGCATGGGATAACAAAAACAGCGTTGATAATTGTTGGAGATGTTGTCGGAGCAACTGTATTTGACAGGTCAAAGCTTTACGACCCGGAATTTACTACAGAATTTCGTAAGGCCGGTGTAGCCTATTCAAAATGATTTAATCAGTTGTAGATTTTAAGGAGTAAATTTTAATGAAAGCGGCTATTGTGACTTTTTCAATTAAAGGTGCCCTATTAGGCATTAAGATTTCAGAAATAATAAAACAAGCTCTCGACAATAATGCAATTACAAATGATAAAGTTGAGAATATTTGTGATGATACGATTGAAGACAGTAGGGCAGCCGGGATAGAGCTTGTAACTACAAATGAGCGGGCAGCGAATATTGTTCCAAAGCTTACTGTGAGTTTATCGGATTGGGTTGAAACCCAGTTTGTTAGTTGTGACTTACTTGTTTTTGTCGGTGCATGTGGTATAGCAGTCAGAAAGATTGCGCCATTTATAAAAGATAAAAAGTCTGACCCGGCGGTGTTAGTTGTTGATGACATGGGAGGAAATGTAATATCGCTTTTATCAGGGCATATTGGAAATGCAAATGCATGGACATGCCTCGTTGCAGATGGAATAGGCGCAAATCCTGTTATTACGACTGCCTCGGATTGCCATGGAAAAATTGCAATTGATATGTTTGCTGTTAATAATGGGTTAGTTATAACTGATTTTACATTAGCAAAAGACATAGAATCGGCACTTTTAGATGGAGAAAAAATCAGATTGATTATAGACGAAGACTGTGCTGTTAAATTAGCGGGAGATGTCCCTGAAGAATTTATAAATATAGAAAATGAGATTTCAGAAAATTCCAGGGAAACAGATAATTCTTGTAAAAATATATTAGATAAAGTTGAAACTGAAAAAGAGGAAGAAAAGCCAGATAAAATTGGAATTACAAAAGAGAAAGATAAAGCAGAAAAAGCTGCAAGTGTAAAAGAGAAAGATAAAGCAGAAAAAGCTGCAAGTGTAAAAGAGAAAGATAAAGCAGAGAAATCTGAAACTGTAAAAAATAAAGAAAAAACAGAAAAAGATGAAATTGAAAAAGACAAATATAAGCCAGAGAAATCTGAAATAAGAAAAATTATATTTAAAAAAGAAGAAAACGAAGCAAATAGAACTGTAAGCACAAAAAGTATGATTAATCAGATTGCAAACGAAACAAATAAATTTACAATTAGAATAGGCATTAAAGATAGTTACTCAGATTTGCATGAAGAAAATGACGAATTGATGCTTGTTCCGAGAAATATTGTGCTTGGTGTTGGCTGTCGAAGAGGTAAGGAGAAACAGGAAATTGTAAATATGATAAGGAAGTTTCTTAGATTGAATAATATTTCTGAAAAGGCAATTTTTACAATTGCGTCAATAGATTTAAAAAAAGATGAAGAAGGATTGATTTTGGCTGCGGAGGAATTTAATGCAAAAACCAGATTTTTTTCTGCTGATGAGTTAGGTAAGGTTGAGAGTGTTTCTGAAAGCTCTGAATTTGTTAAGAAGATTACCGGAGTTGATAATGTTTGTGAAAGGGCAGCAATACTTGGTTCTGATTTTGGACGGTTGATTTGTACGAAATATAAGGAAGATGGCGTTACAGTGGCAGCTGCCATAATGGAAAGGAGCATTTCATTTGAGTAAAATATATGTTGTGGGCATAGGTCCAGGAGAGTATGAGCAGATGACAATTAAAGCAGCAAATGCATTAAAAAACTGCGATATTATTGTTGGATATACAGTTTATGTCGATTTGGTTAAAGAACATTTTGCGGATAAAGAATTTTTGACTACTCCAATGAGACAGGAAGTCGAGCGGTGCAGACTGTGTTTTGAAAAGGCATTGGAGGGTAAAAATGTTGCCATGATTTGTTCCGGTGATACCGGAGTGTATGGAATGGCGGGACTTATGTATGAAATCAGTGAAGAATTTGATAATTCAAATATTGATATAGAAATAATACCGGGAGTTACGGCAGCTCTTGGTGGTGCGTCTGTGCTTGGTGCACCGCTTATTCATGATTTTGCGGTTATATCACTTAGCGATTTGCTTACTCCGTGGGAGAAAATAGAAGCAAGACTTAAAGCGGCAGCAGCTTCTGATTTGGTCGTATGTCTTTATAATCCGTCAAGTCGTAAGAGAAAAGATTATTTGAAGAGGGCTTGTGAGTATTTGCTTGAAAATAAATCAGCGGATACAGTCTGCGGTTATGTAAGGAACATAGGACGAGAAGGAGAATGTTTTGAATTATGCACTCTGGGAGAATTAAAAGACAGACAGGTAGACATGTTTACTACTGTTTTTGTGGGAAATGAGCAGACAAAGATTATAGATGGACATATGGTAACACCTAGAGGGTATCGATATGAGTAAAATTCTAATTTTTTCAGGGACTGGTGATGGAAGGCTTCTGGCGGAAAAGCTTGCAGATGCCGGATATGATGTAACTGTCAGTGTTGCAACTGAATATGGCGAACAGGTTATGCCGCAAAATTCAGGTATAAAAGTTCATTGTGGAAGAATGGACGAGGCACATATGTATGCGTTTATGTCATCTTGTGGTGTGGATTTTGTAATTGATGCAACTCACCCATATGCAAAAGTTGTCTCGGAAATTATCAGAAAAGTATGTGAAAAAGAAAAGTATAAATATTACAGACTGGTAAGAAATTCATATGAAAATGAGTTATCAGATGATAGTATTGTTATTGCAGATGATACAAATGAGGCTGCTGATTTTGCACAAAAAATGTCCGGAAATATATTTCTTTCAACAGGAAGTAAGGAATTATCTGTTTTTTTTGAAAAAATAAGCGATAAAAACAGAATTTATGCAAGGATACTTCCGAGTGTAAAAGTGCTTGAACAGGTAACAAAGGCGGGCATGCAGGGAAAGCAGATTATCTGCATGCAGGGTCCATTTAGCGAAGAACTGAATTATGCAATGTTTGCTCAGACTAACAGCAGGATTCTCGTCACAAAAGAATCAGGAAGTACGGGAGGCTTTATTGAGAAAATCAAAGCCGCAAAACGCCTGGGAATGAAAGTCATTGTAATTAAAAGACCGGTAGAACAGGGGTATAGTTTAGAGCAGCTTTTAAACAAATTTGATGTACGAGCTAAGATACATTCTCAAGATGAGAATAATGCAGATAAAAATTATGACAGGTCTGTTCAGGCAGATAAGAAAAATATTTCCCTTGTCGGTATCGGTATGGGTTCGCAAAATGGGCTCACAAAACATGCGTATGATTTATGTGAAAATGCACAACTGATTATCGGGGCAAATCGTATGCTTGAAGCGTTAAAGTTTAATAAGAACGCAAGGGTGGTTTCTTCATATAAACCAGATAAAATTGCTGATGAAATTTGTGGTACGACAGAAAAAAATATTGTTGTTGCATTATCAGGAGATGTTGGTTTTTACAGTGGTGCAAAGAAGCTGTTAGATGAACTTGAAAAAAGAAATTGCAGTGTGAGTGAAATAGTTCCGGGAATTTCAACTGTAGTTTATATGGCGGCAAAGGCAGGAATATCTTGGGACGATATGGCATTTGTCAGTCTTCATGGCAGAAATCAGAATGTTGTTGAAGCTGTCAGACATAATCAAAAAGTATTTGTGCTTGTTGGTGGCAGCGGTGGAGTTTCACAGTTGTGTAACATTCTTTGTGAAAATAATTATAGTAAAGTGGAAGTGTTAGTTGGCTCTAACCTAAGCTATGAAGATGAAAAGTTTGTCAGCGGAAGTGCTGCAGATTTTTGTGACTATAGTGAAGATGGTGTCAGTGCGGTTATCGTGTTAAACAGTTTTGCGTATGCAAAGAAGACTACGCATGGTATTGCTGATGCTGAATTTATAAGGGATAAAGTTCCGATGACAAAGGAAGAAATAAGGGAAGTGTCATTAGCGAAGCTTGGACTGACAAAAGATTCAATTGTATACGATATTGGTGCCGGTACAGGTTCGGTTTCAATTGAGTGTGCCATCAGTGCATTTGATGGCAAAGTATATGCAATCGAAAAAAAAGATGAAGCAGTTAAGCTTATAGAAAGAAATTGCATAAAATTTGGTATTACAAATATAGAAACAATTAAAGCATCTGCACCTGATATAGATGAAAAAATTCAGAAAGAAATGCCCGCTCCTACACATGCATTTATTGGTGGAAGCAGTGGAAATATGTCGCAAATACTTGACTGGCTTGTGGAAAAAAGTTCTGGTATAAGAGTTGTTATAAATGCCATTGCACTGGAAACAATTTCTGAAATAATGAATGAATTGAAAAAGCGGAATATACAAGACGCAGAGATAGTATGTATGAATGTTTCAAAATCAAAAAAGTTAGGTGCATATAACATGATGATGGCAAACAACCCGGTATATATTGTAAGTTTCGATTTAAAGTAAAAGCAGGTTTAAAGTAAATTTTGATTTAAAATATGCTAATGTATTATATAAATCAGTGTGATTTTGTAAAATAGGCTGAAAAAAGTTACATTTGTCGTATTGTATTTAATTGTAAGTTGGAGAAAATTAATAAATTCCGGCGAAGGAGTATCAGGGTGATGAATTTAAACAGAATTTTGATTACTGCGCCATCGAGTGGCAGTGGAAAAACATTGATAACATGTGGAATTATGGAAGCGTTGAATAGAAGAAAGATGAAAGTTGGAGCTTTTAAATGCGGTCCTGATTACATTGACCCTATGTTTCACAAAAAAGTGCTTAATATTCCGTCTAAAAATCTTGATTCATTTATGGCAGATGAAAATACTTTAAAATATTTATTTAAAAGTCAGGCTGAGCAGGTGGATATATCGGTTATTGAGGGTGTCATGGGATACTATGACGGTTTGAGCTTTGATGATACTAAAGCTTCAACATACGAAGTTGCAAAAATAACGAAAACACCGGCAATACTTGTGATAAATGCCAGAGGAATGGCTTTGTCGGCTGTTGCGGCAATAAAAGGTTTTATTGAGTTTGCTGCAGATTCCGGTATAAAAGGTGTTATTTTAAATCGTGTTACGAAGATGACATTTATGCAGCTTGCTCCTGTAATAGAGGAAAAACTTGGCATAAAAGTTCTCGGTTTTATTCCGGAATGTAAGGACTGTCAGCTTGAAAGCAGACATCTGGGGCTTATAACTCCGGCTGAAATTTCGGATATTAATGTAAGATTATCAAAAATGGCAGATTTGATAGAAGAAAATGTTGATTTGGACGGGATTATAAAAATTGCAGAAAATGCACCGGATTTTTGTTGTGATGATATTTCAGAAATTGAAAATGTATGCGAAAAATATTATAAATCCTGTTGTGATGGACGAAAACATGATGACTGTGTTAAAATAGCAGTGGCATATGATGAGGCATTTTGTTTTTATTATGAAGATAATTTTGAACTTCTGAAAAAACTCGGTGCCAGACTGGAATTTTTCTCTCCTATGAAGGATAAAAAACTTCCCGACAATATATCGGGAATAATGCTTGGTGGTGGATATCCTGAGATTTATGCTAAGCAGTTAAGTGAAAATACACAGATGTTAGATGAAATACGCAGTGCCTATAAAAATAAAATACCGATTGTTGCCGAGTGTGGCGGTTTTCTTTATCTGCATCGTGAGATAGAAGATTTAGAGCACAATGTCTGTAAAATGGCAGGCATAATCGATGCAAAGGCGGTTTATACAGGGAAACTTGGCAGATTTGGGTATATAGATGTGGAACTTAAGAAAAAGCAGATGTATGGTGATGTGGGCGGAAAAATAAAAGGTCATGAATTTCATTATTATGACAGTTCATGCAATGGTAATGATGCGCTTGCAGTTAAGCCTTCAAAGAAAAGGCAGTGGGAGTGTATTAACTCAGATGAATATTTAGAAGCCGGATTTCCACATTTGTATTATTATTCAAATATAAATTTTGCCCGTAATTTTGTAAAAAAATGTATAATAACAGATAGACAGAGGATTGTAAAATGAGATTATTTAATGCAGAAACACAAAAACAGTTAGATGAAATTAAGGAATTGTATTTAAAATCATTTCCGGAAGAAGAGCTTAAGCCTTTTGAGATGCTTATTGATAACAGCAAGTGTGGAAAAGGTGAGCTGCTTTACATAGAAAAAGATAATGAATTTGCTGGTCATGTTCTTATGGCAACAGATAAAGACCTTGCACTTCTTGATTATTTTGCGGTTGCCGAAAATAAGAGAGGCTGTGGAACAGGTTCTGAAGTTATGGCTATGCTTCAAAAAAGATATGCTGATAAAAAGTTTTTCCTTGAAGTAGAGACTTTGTCCGTTCCATGTGATAATCTGGAACAAAGACAGAGACGACTTAATTTTTATCACAGATGCGGCATGAAAGAAGCTGGTTTTTTAGTAGAGGTGCGTGGTGTT
>CAJJNI010000072.1 GCA_905193085.1 uncultured Lachnospiraceae bacterium
TGGAAATGTCTGCCTCTGATTATGTGCTGGCACTGACTTCAATTATGGATATGCGCGAAGGTTTTGACAGGTTATATGCAGCATTGTCAGAAATAGATAGTTATCTTATAAGTGATGATGTAAGTGGCAGTGTTATTGAAAGAGATTACGATACACCCGGATGTGTTTATAATATATATGAAGCCTTAAATATGGACACTTTTAAAATTAAATTGCAGGAAAGTGCAGGAAAAGTTTCTGCCGAATATATTTATCTGTATCCGCCGGGGTGCCCGCTTGTAGTTCCTGGAGAGAGAATAAGCAGCAGGCTTATTGAACAGATAGAATTTTATAAATTACACAATTATAATATAGAAGGTCTTAAGGACAAAAAGATACAGAATATAGAGATATTGATTGAGGATAAATAGAAATTATGGGAAAAATATTTTATTTGATGGGTAAAAGTTCATCAGGAAAGGACACTTTATACAGAGGACTTAGAATAGAGTTCCCACAATTAAAGCCGGTAGTGCTGTACACAACCCGTCCTATGAGGGAAGGGGAGCAGGACGGAGTAGATTATTATTTTATAGATGATGATAAAGTAGAGTTATTGAAATCACAGCAGAAAATCATAGAAATCAGAGAATATAATACAATTTATGGAATATGGAAATATATGACTGTTGATGATGGAAACATAGATATTAAGAGTGAAAATTATCTGATGATAGGTACATTGGAATCTTATGCAAAAATCAGAGAATACTTTGGCGAAAAGAATCTGGTTCCTTTGTATATACATGTTGAAGATGGCGAACGACTTATCAGAGCTGTAAAAAGGGAACAGATGCAGAGTTCTCCGAAATATGCGGAGCTTTGCAGGAGATTTTTGGCGGACGAAAAAGATTTTTCGCAAGAAAATCTTAAAGCTGCGGGAATAGAACATTATTTTAATAATATAAGCAGAAATAAATGTATCAAAAAGCTGGCTGATTATATAAATAAGCTTATAGAGTAGAAATACAATCGCAGTATATGAGATAACAGGACGCTTAATTACTTGTTTTTTCATATTGTTAGAAGATATGTTATTTGATATAATGATATCAGAGCAGAATAAGGAAAGGGAGTGTGAATTATGGAGATAAAAGTTGACCAGACAAGCAGTGCGGAGGCTGTTACGAAGGAGAAACAGGTTAAAGCTGCAGATGACAGTTTTAAATTTACTTTGATAAGTCATATTCAGGAAGATGAATTAAAAGATAAACTTTCCGGTCTTATGGACGAAATAACCGAGCAGGGAAAGAAAATTTCTACCCATATGGACATCAAGGATATGAAAAAATACCGTTCGCTTGTAAAAAGTTTTATGAATGAAGTAGTTACACATTCCCATGAGTTTTCAAGAGAAAATTTCCTTGACAGGAGAGGCCGTCACAGAGTTTATGGGATTGTAAGAGCTGTGGATAAGAATCTTGATGAGCTCGCAGAAGAACTTATGAAAGATGAAAAAGACCAGATTGCGGTTTTAGATAAGGTTGGTGAAATACAGGGAATGCTGCTTGATATTTCAATTTAAAAGGGTTGAGAGCACATTTTTATTAACATAGGAGGTGGTCTTATGGGTAACTTTCAGAATATAATAGGACACGGAAATGTAATTGAATTTTTACAGAAATCAATTGAAAAAAATAAAGTTTCACATGCTTACATAATAAGCGGTGAAAAAGGGTGTGGAAAAAAGAAAATTGCAGATTCTTTCTGTCTTGCACTTGAGTGCGAAAAAGGCGGAATTGATGGCTGCATGGAGTGTCATGCATGCAAACAGGTTTTAGCAGGAACACATCCTGATGTGATTTATCTGTCAAGAGAAAAAGAAAACTCTATAGGCGTAGAAGAAGTGCGAACACAGATAAATAATGATGTTCAGATTAAGCCATATAATGATAAATATAAAATATATATAATTGAAGATGCACATCTGCTTACAGTCCAGGCGCAGAATGCATTGCTTAAGACTATCGAAGAACCACCGGAATATGTTATTATATTATTACTTACATCAAATAGTGAGAGACTTCTTCCGACTATTATTTCAAGATGTGTTACATTAAATTTACGACCGGTTAATACAGACAAAATAAAGAATTATTTAATGCAGGAATTTAAGATTCCTGATTACAAGGCTGCTGTATGTGCTGCTTTTTCACAGGGAAATGTCGGCAGGGCAATAAGACTTGCAAAATCAGATGATTTTAATGAACTTAAAGATATGGCGCTGAGACTTGTAAAATATGTACATGACATGGAAGTACATGAAATGGTTGAATATATTCATCTTGTTCAGGAGAAGAAGATGGATTTGAGTGAATATCTTGATTTGCTCCTTGTATGGTACAGAGATGTTTTGATGTTTAAGACTACAACTGATGCTAACCGTCTTATTTTCAAAGAAGAAGTTACAGAAATTAAAAAGCAGGCAAGCCATAGTTCATATGGTGGAATAGAAGCTGTTATAGAAGCTGTTAAAACTGCAAAATCAAGACTTGAAGCTAGAGTTAATATAGATTTAACAATGGAATTATTGTTATCGACTATGAAGGAGAATTAGAAATGACAACAGTAATTGGTGTGCGCTTTAGAAAAGCGGGAAAAGTGTATTATTTTGCACCGGGTGAACTGCAGATAGAAAAGGGGATACATGTAATTGTAGAGACTGCAAGGGGTGTTGAATATGGTACTGTAATTATGGGATGCACACAGGTAGAAGATGAAACAGTTGTGCAGCCGTTAAAGCAGGTAATCCGCATTGCTACAAAAGAAGATGATGAGATAAATGCAAATAACAGAAGAAAAGAAGAAGACGCATTTAAAATATGCCTTGAAAAAATAGCAAAACACAATTTGCAGATGAAGCTAATTGAAGCTGAATATACATTTGACAATAACAAACTGCTGTTCTATTTTACTGCAGATGGAAGAATAGATTTCAGAGAACTCGTAAAAGATCTGGCTTCTGTATTTAAGACAAGAATTGAGCTTAGACAGATTGGTGTAAGAGACGAAATGAAAATCAGCGGAGGTATTGGAATATGTGGAAGACCTCTTTGCTGTCATACATTTTTACCGGAATTTGCACCTGTTTCAATTAAGATGGCTAAAGAGCAGAATTTGTCACTTAATCCGAGCAAAATTTCAGGTGTGTGCGGAAGACTTATGTGTTGTCTTAAAAATGAAGAAGAAACATACGAATACCTTAATAAGAGACTTCCTAATGTCGGAGACCATGTTGTTGATGCTGATGGCATTAAAGGTGAGGTTCAGAGTATTAATGTTTTAAGGCAGCTTGTTAAAGTTATTGTGGAAATCAATAATGAAAAAGAAATCAGAGAATATAAGGTTGAGGATTTGAAATTTAAATCACGCCGCAGAAGAGAAAAATTAGATATTTCCGATGAAGAATTAAGACAATTGGAAGTGTTGGATAAAAGAGAAGGCAAATCAAAGCTTGATGATGACTAATAGAGGTAATTTGCGTGAATGTTGAATTAAAAGCAGATGAAAGAATAGATGATTTGCAAAGAAAAGGGTACAGGCTCATTCAGAGTCCCGGGCGTTTTTGTTTTGGCATGGACGCAGTTTTGTTATCCGGATTTGCAACTGTAAAAAAAGGTGGAAAAATGCTGGACCTGGGAACAGGTACCGGCATTATTCCGATTTTGATGGAAGCGAAAACTTCGGGAAGTTCATTTACCGGGCTTGAAATTCAGGAAGAGAGTGCTGACATGGCAAGACGGAGTGTTGCGCTTAATAATCTTGAAGATAAAGTTAAGATAGTAACCGGTGATATTAAAGAGGCTTCTGATATATTTGGAAAGGGAGGATTTGATGTTGTCACATCTAATCCGCCATACATGATATACCAGCATGGGCTTGTAAATACTGAGCTTCCAAAGACAATTGCGAGGCATGAGGTTTTATGTTCGCTTGAAGATGTAGTAAGTCAGGCGGCAGCCCTTTTAAAACAGGGCGGGCATTTTTACATGGTGCACAGACCATTCCGGCTTGCGGAAATATTCAGTATGATGACAAAGTACCGCCTTGAACCGAAGAGAATGCAGCTTGTGTATCCATATATAGACAAAGAACCGAATATGGTTCTTATAGATGGAATGCTTGGTGCAAATTCAAGAATTACCGTTGAAAAGCCATTGATTGTATATAATAAAGATGGCACCTATACTGATGATATATATGATATATATGGGTCAGATAACTATTAATTTGGAGGAACTGCTTATGGCAGGAATTTTATATTTATGTGCAACACCTATAGGAAACCTGGAAGATATTACATATCGTGTTGTGCGCACATTAAATGAGGTTGACATAATTGCTGCCGAAGATACAAGAAACAGTATAAAGCTTCTTAATCATTTTAATATAAATACCCCTATGACAAGCTATCATGAATACAATAAGGTTGAAAAAGCCGTAAAACTCATTGAAAAGCTTAATGAAGGCAAAAATATAGCACTTATAACTGATGCTGGAACTCCGGGAATATCAGACCCGGGTGAGGTTCTTGTTGCAATGTGCCATGAAGAGGGAATTACGGTAACATCTCTTCCGGGACCTGCGGCATGCATAACTGCGCTGACAGTGTCGGGACTTCCTACAAGACGTTTTTGTTTTGAAGCATTTCTTCCTTCTGATAAGAAAGAATGTAAAAGAATTTTGGAAGAATTAAAAGATGAGACAAGGACTATTATTGTATATGAAGCGCCGCATCATCTCCTGAGGACATTACAGAGTCTGTATGAGACTCTTGGAAACCGCAGGCTTACGGTATGTCGTGAGCTTACAAAGAAACACGAGACAGTATTTCTCACAGATTTTGAGAGTGCAATACAGCATTATGCAGAAAATGAGCCAAAAGGTGAATGTGTACTTGTAATTGAAGGCAGGGACCCGAAGTCAATTCAATTAGAAATGCAGACAGAATGGCAGCAGATGGATATTTCAGAACATATGGATATCTATTTGTCACAGGGAATGGATAAGAAGAGTGCCATGAAACAGGTGGCAAAAGACAGAGGAGTATCAAAAAGAGAAATATATGCCCGGCTTATAGACTGATTCGTGATAGAAATTCTTAAGTTTAGTTATATAAGTGGAAAATAAGAAAAACGGAGGAATAAGATGAATAGTTTTTTTAATTACGAAGGACCATTTTTCAATGTACTGAACAGATTGTCTGATTTGGTTATTTTAAATGTGTTATGGTTTATCTGTTGTCTGCCGATTGTTACAATCGGTGCATCAACTACAGCACTTTATTATGTGACAATAAAAATTGTTAATGATGAAGATGCCTATGTTGCAAAGAACTTTTTTAAATCATTCAGACAGAATTTTCTTCAAAGCACAGTTATATGGGTGATTCTGGCACTTATTGGTGCTATGGTAGTGTGGGATTTCTTCCTTCTTCCAAACGCAATAAGTCCTGACAGTCCGTTGTATACAGGTGCATTTTCAATTTTGTGTTTTGTCGGTTTTATGACATTGTTAGTGCTGGTATGGATATTCCCGCTTCAGGCAAGGCTTGAAAATAAAATTAAAGATACATTTAAAAATGCATTTTTATTAGGGTTCAGACATTTACCGACAACACTTTTGTTTATTGTTATTTTAGTTTTTTGTGTATGGTTTGCAATAACAGTTCCGGGATTATTTTTCCTGTGGGTTATTATCGCAACTGCGGCAGTTATTTATGGCTGCTCATTCCTTGTAGACAGAATTTTTAAGTTATATATTAAGCCGGAAGATGGCGGAGCTCCATTAGAGGAAGAAGATGAAAATGAATAGTTTTATAAACAAACATGTTACGGAAGAGAAAATAGATATATTTGGAAGAAAAATTCAGGCAAAATATATATTTTTTGTGCTCATGATTGTTGGTATTCTTGTACGGGCTGTGGGGCTTAGTACGGTTCCGGGAGGTCTGAATCAGGACGAAGCTTTTTCAGGATATGAGGCATATTCATTGCTGCATTATGGAATGGATTCGGCAGGATATGCTTTTCCTGTGTATTTTGTTTCCTGGGGAAGCGGAATGAATGTCCTTAACAGTTATCTTATGATGCCATTTATCGGGATATTTGGTGTTCATACATGGACTGTGAGAATGCCGCAGATGATTACAGCATGTGTCAGTCTGTATATTTTTTACAGATTATTCAGCAGAATTTTCAATCAGAAGCAGGCACTAATCGGCCTTTTGATTCTTGCGATATCTCCGTGGCATATAATGATGGCAAGATGGGGGCTTGAGTCAAACCTTGCTCCGGGCTTTCTGTTATTTGGTTTATACGCATTTATACTTGGAACTGAAAAGTCAAAATTTTATATAGTTTCTGCTGTATGTTACGGACTTAGTCTGTATGCATATGCAACCATATGGCCTGTAGTTCCGGTATTGCTCGTATTACAGTTTGTTTATCTGTTATGGGTAAAGAAATTTAAATTTGATTTAAATATTGTTATTGCAGTTGCTGTTCTTATTGTATTTGCACTGCCACTATTATTCTTTTTGCTTATAAATAAAGGTTATATGGAAGAGATTGCAACACCGTTTTTCTCAATACCAAAGCTTATATATATGAGAAGTTCGGAAATATCATTTAACAATATAAGCGGCAATCTTAAGAATCTGTGGAGTATATTGTGGAATCAGAGTGACGGACTTTTGTGGAATGCAACAGAGAAATTTGGACTTTATTATAAAGGTGGAACTATCGTTGCAATAGCCGGTTTTGCGTTCTGTATTTATCGTACTGTCAGAAGTATAATTAAGAGAGAATTTGACGGACATGCTTTAATACTTATACAATTTATTGTTGCATTTGGTTTAGGCTGTCTTGTTATGGTAAATGTAAACCGTATAAATTGTATACATATCAGCATGATTGCGTTTATTGCAATTGCATTGTATCAGGTTTTGAATTTTGTAAGCACGAAATTTAAATATGGCTGTGGTCTGTCAGCCGCAGTTGTAGCAGCTGCATGTGTAGGCTTTGTTATGTTTTCAGGTTATTATTTTACCGATTACAGGGAAGAAATAGCCCCTGTATTTCATGATGGACTGGATAAAGCTGTAGAATATGCAGAAGAAATCAGGGAAGACGGCCAGATAATTTATGTGTCTCCTATTTACAGTTACAGCAAGATTCTGCTTATGAGCAAATATCCGGTTACGGAATATCGTGAGACTGTAGAATATACAAATTACCCAAGTGCATTTCTTAGTGTAGGGTCATTTGGACATTACAGTTTTGATTTGTCACAGTTGTGGGATAATGGAATATTTATAGTAGATAAAAATTATGGACAGACAATGAAAGAATATGGCTGGAATGTGAAAATATTTGGAGAAACAGCAGTATTTACAGCACCATAACATTAATTTAAGAGGCACGCTTTGTGCGTTTCTTTGGTTTAGCGGCAGTTACCAAAGTTTTGTGCAGGCAATGGACATAGGGCTGCTGTTCGTATAAATTTTAAGCCGGGGCATTATGCTCCGGCTGTTTTTAGATAATTCTTTTTCCATTTATTTGTTTTAAATACGATTACATATACAAAACCTCGTGCACATTCGTCCATTGCCATAGCTATCCACATTCCGCAAAGCCCCATGCCGAAGTGGATACCGATTATGTATGAAAATAGTGCGGCTATAAGCCAATGACCTGAAAGTCCGAAAATCATAGGTGTTTTAGCATCACCAACTGCAATAAGCATACGGGTCATAACAATGTTACATGAACGTCCGATTTCAAGGAATATTTCTATAAATAAAACGGTGTGTCCCAAAGCTTTGATTGCAGGCGTTGCATTAAACATTGACAGCAAAAGACTGCTGTTTAAAAACATAACGAGTGCAAGGCCTACACAGCAGCAAAATGCGGTGAGCAGTGTATTCCAGACCCTTTTTGCGAGAGCTTTAAGCTCCTTTGCCCCAAGCAGGAATCCGACAGATATCTGTGCCGCCTGTGCGATTGAAACAGCATAAATGTAGCAGAAGTTTGCCAAAATGCTGCAATAACCTTTCGTAACTACATCAAGATTTCCCAGTGTATTTATAAGGCCTAATATAAACATCTGTGACAACTGATAGGATAAAGATTCAACTCCTGCCGGAAAACCGATAGATAAAATCTGTTTGGTTGTTGGAAGCGGGTTGTGCTTTATATATGTAAGTCTCAGTTTTACATCCGTTTTTCGCTTAAGTGTTATATAAATAAGGATAAGTCCTACCGTTTTGCTGAACACTGTGGAAATTGCAGCTCCTGTGACACCTAATTGTGGGAAAAACAGCCAGCCATTGATAAGCATTGCGTTTCCTGCGATATTTAGTACATTCATAATGATAGAAATAAACATTACTTCTTTCGTCAGTGTATGCGAACGTAAAATTGCTGCAAGAGCAAGATAAAGTCCCTGGACTATTGAAAAACCGCCGACTATTGCAAGGTAGAGGGAGGCCTCGCCAATTACATCATTTTCAACCTTCATCAGATGAAATATCGGTGTGTGCAGGAAAACGGTAATAAGTGATGACAAAAGTCCAAGTGATGCAATAAGTGCAACCGATAAAGTGGAAATTCTGTCAACCTGTTCTTTTTTACCGATACTTAGCTGTGGTGGGATAACAACAGCCGCCGCCATGCTCATCATGTTAAGAACAATAATGATAATTGTCATTACCTGATTGCCATTTACAATTGCAGCAACAGAAGTGTGGGAATAATGACTAATCATAATCTGGTCAATATTTCCGACAAGTAGCTGCAAAAGCTGTTCTACAAATATAGGAAGTGACAATAAAAATACATATTTATTAGACCGCATCTGTTCAGCGGTAATTTCTTTTTTCTCTTTCATTGTAAAAAACCTCAGATTTAAGTATATATATTAAGTATATAATTCTATAATCAAGACTTGCATGCAAGTCTTGTGCGCCGGATTCGGGTCTGCTTTAGCAGACATATACTTATTAGAATACATGCGCATCTTCGCAGAGCGTTTAACTTAGTCGGGCTTAAGCTACGACTAAGTTAAACAATTACTTTATAAATTGGTTTTAACTGTGGATAAAGCTGTTTGAATACATTGTATTTTTTGTTGTAAGCTTCAACTAACTTTTCATCAGGTTCAATTGTGTCAGTTATTTTTACAATTGCGTCAGCAGCCGCTTCAACTGAATCAAATTCCTTACATGCTACAGCGGCAAGCATGGCACCTCCGAGTGCAGGACCTTCTTCACTTTCTATTACATCTATTTTTACATTTAAAACATTTGCAATAATTTTTTTCCAGAGAGGACTTTTAGCTCCGCCACCACAGATTTTTGAACGGTCAATTTTGATGCCGAGTTTTCTTGCAACTTCAAGAGAATCTCTGAGTGCGAAAGCTACACCTTCAAGGACAGCCTGTGTCATGTCGCTTCTTGTCGTGTCCATAGTCATACCGATAAATGTTCCTCTTGCATCAGGGTCATTGTGCGGAGAACGCTCGCCCATAAGATAAGGAAGAAAATAAACATTGTTTTCACCAAGTTTTGTGATGCTCTCCTGTTCCTTTGCATAATCATTTGTTCCGATAATTGTGTCCATCCACCATTTGTTACATGAAGCGGCGCTGAGCATGCAGCCCATAAGATGATATTTACCATCTGCATGTGCAAATGAATGAAGCGCATTATTTTCATCGACACCGAAATTCTTACTTGAAATAAAAATTGTTCCGCTTGTTCCAAGAGAAATATTACAGCTTCCATCACCGACTGTTCCTGTACCTACTGCAGCAGCAGCATTATCACCGGCACCTGCGGCAACAACTACATCAGTAGAAAGACCGAGGGCTTCTGCAGCTTCCGGTGTAAGATGACCGACTGCTTCGTAACTTTCATAGACTTTTGCAAGCTGTTCTTCTTTAACTGAGCATATTTCCATCATTTCTTTAGACCAGCAGCGGTTTTTAACATCAAATAAAAGCATTCCTGATGCGTCGGACGCATCAGTGCAGTGATTTCCTGTCATTTTATATGCAAGATAATCTTTTGGAAGCATAATTTTTTTGATTTTAGCAAAATTGTCCGGTTCATTATTTTTAATCCAGAGAATTTTAGGGGCTGTAAAACCTGTAAATGCAATGTTTGCTGTGTATTGTGAGAGCTTGTCTTTTCCGATTTTTTCATTTAAATAATCTGTTTCAGCGGCAGTTCTTCCGTCGTTCCATAAAAGTGCAGGACGGATAACTTCATCATTTTCATCTAAAATTACAAGACCATGCATCTGACCGCCAAAGCTGATTCCTGCAACCTGTGATTTGTCATAATCCTTAGTAAGCTCTTTGATACCTTCTACACTCTTTTCCCACCAGTCTGTTGGATTCTGTTCTGACCAGCCCGGTTTTGGAAAGAAAATAGGATATTCTTTAGAGGTAATATTTAAAATTTCACCTTTTTCATTCATAAGTAACAGTTTAACTGCGGAAGTTCCCAAATCAACACCGATATATAACATTAAATCAACACTCCTTTTGTTTTGTCTTTACAATTTCTTTTATTTATAACTTTTACAACTTTATAATATGATATCAGGGTCAAAAGTCCCCAATTATGATGCCTACGGATTGCTCCGCACTATGTGCTCCCACACTCCTACCCAATATT
>CAJJNI010000073.1 GCA_905193085.1 uncultured Lachnospiraceae bacterium
AGCTGGAATGGTGAAGATAAACTTATTAACAACTAATAAGTTATTATAGTAAAGTAGAATTTTAAGAGGCAGGAGCAAATCCTGCCTTTTTTTAACAAGCTAAAAGAATCGCTGTGAAAAGGGGAAGATAATGAAAAACAGAAGAGTATTGTTAAAGTTAATGTTGGCTGTTTCTGCTTTTTTAGTTGCCGCATGTGGCAATTCCAGTAGTGGAAGTAATATACAAAACAGGACGGATTCTGAAATCAGTGATAACAGCACTTATCAGCCTGAAAGCATGGTTGAAGAAGAAAAAATATTACATTCATTGATGGAAAATGATTTTGAAGAATTGTATTCATTGGAATGTTCATATTATAATGTTAATTATGATGAAGATTCTAAAAAACAGGTATGCGAGCAGTTATTACTTTTATATGAACAATTGGGAGTAGATGTGTCAACATATACCCCGGATAGTTTGTTTGAGACAATTCAGCCATTATGTGAGCAGAATGGCGATAATAATATTTTTAGTGTTGCGGGAATTTATTTAGGCGCAGATTTCCAGAAGTATATTAATGTTTATGATGATTATATTAAATATACAGTTTTAGAACAATATCATTTTGGCGGATATTATGATGCAGGAAAAGATAACTGGTTTGGTGAAACAACAGATGAGCAAAGGCTTGCTGCATCAACAGAAATTATAAACTGCTTTGCTGAAATAGGATATGATATAAACATTACACCTGAAGAATTAACGGAAAAATTAAATGAGTTTTATAATCAGGGAAATGATGATATAAATGTTTTGGAAGCAGCACTTCAGTTTTTACCACAGAATATAAAATTTGATGATATTTTATCAATGTGGAATGAATATAGAATTATGAATTTGGATTTTGAATAGAAGGAGAAAAAATATGGGAAAAATATTCAGATTTCATACAGATGTTGATACGGATCAGATAATAGCATCTCAATATTTGTTGTTTCCGACAATAGATGAGATGAAGGCTTATACATTTGAGTCATTGGATCCAGAATTTTCTAAAAAAGTAAAAGAAGGAGACTTTGTTGTTGCGTGTGAAAATTTTGGTTGTGGTTCTTCAAGAGAACAGGCTCCGGCTGTTTTGAAAGCATTGGGAATAAAAGCCGTAATAGCAAAATCATTTGCAAGAATTTTTTATCGCAATGCAATAAATATCGGTCTTCCTGTTATTGTCTGTAAAGATTTGTACGATAATGTTTCTAATAATGAAGAAATGGATTTGGATCTGGAAAAGGGAATTATAACTGTAAACGGTAAAGAATTTACATGTACAAAACTCCCGGCAAAAATGCAGAGTATTTTAAATGAAGGCGGCTTGATTGCATCGCTTAATAAGGAGGTGTAGAAATGGGAATGACAATGGCAGAAAAGATAATTGCATGCGCAGCAGGAGTTGACAGTGCAAAAGCAGGTGATATACATACAGTTGAGTTGGACAGATTGATGAGTAATGATGGTACAACACATCTTACAATAGATATGTACAATAATAAGCTGAAAAACCCACATATAAAAGATGTAAACAAGCTTGTATGGATTGTAGACCATAATATTCCTTCTGATAGTCCAAAAACTGCTGCATCACATAAGAAAATGCGTGATTTTGCAAGAGAACATGGTATTACATTTTATGAGGGCGAAGGTGTATGCCATCAGATAATGATGGAAAAACATGTAAGACCTGGAGAATTGATTTTTGGCGCAGACAGCCATACATGTGCATATGGAGCATTAGGTGCATTTGGAACAGGCGTAGGCTGTACTGATTATTTGTATGCAATGGTTACAGGAACATCATGGCTTCTCGTTCCGGAAACTATAAGATTTAATCTTACAGGAAAATTACCGGAAGGAGTTTATGCAAGAGATCTAATTCTTACAATTATCGGACAGATTGGAGCAAATGGAGCAAATTATAAAGCAATGGAATTTGCTGGAGAGGGCTTACATACTTTGACAATGAGTGACAGAATAGCTGTATGCAATCTGTGTGTAGAGGCCGGAGCAAAGACTGCACTTATGGAAGTTGATGATGTTGCTCTTGAATATTTAAAAGAACATGGCAGAGAACCTAAAAAAATATTTACAAGTGATGAAGATGCTGAATTTTCACAGGTTATAGATATTGACTTGAACAAAATACAGCCAATAGTTGCAAAACCACATTTTGTAGATAATGTTGTTCCTGCAAAGGAAAGTCTCGGAGTTAAGATAGATGAAGCATTTCTGGGCTCATGCAATAATGGAAGACTTGAAGATTTAAGAGTTGGCGCTGAGATTATAAAAGGTAAAAAAGTCAGTCCTGAAGTTAGATTTTTGGTTGTTCCTGCAAGTAGAGAAGTTTATCGTGCAGCATTGGAAGAGGGGCTGCTTGATATATTTATAGATGCAGGTGCTATTGTTATGAATCCAAACTGCAGTGTGTGCTGGGGTAGTTGTCAGGGTGTTATAGGAGAAAATGAAGTTCTTATAAGCACAGGTACAAGAAACTTTAAAGGCCGTGCAGGACACCGGGATTCATATGTATATCTTGCAAGTGCGGCAACTGTTACAGCATCAGCTATAAAAGGTGAAATAGCTACTGCGGACATGGTATAGCAATTTAATATAGAATAATTGTGATTTTTATAACAATGTTAATCTTTAAAAGAATGGAGTAATAAGATGAACGAAACATTTAGCGGTAAAATCTGGGTGTTAGGTGATGATATAGATACAGATATTATTATCCCTACAGAATATCTTGCACTTAAAACTGTTGAAGATATGAAAAAATATGCATTTTCACCACTTAGAGAAGAACTTGCCGGTAACATAAAACCGGGAGATATAATTGTAGCCGGTAAGAATTTTGGCTGCGGTTCTTCAAGAGAACAGGCACCTGAAATAATAAAAGCTTTGGGAATAAAATGTGTAATTGCAAAATCATTTGCAAGAATTTTCTATAGAAATGCTATTAATAATGGATTGCTTCTTATTGAAAATGCTTTTTTACATGATGATGTTACAGAAGGCGATACTATAGAAGTAGAAGTTAATAATTCTATCCGTTATAAAGATAAAGAATATGAAATAGCATCATTGCCAAAAAATCTTGTAGAGATTATTGAAGCCGGTGGACTTGTAAAAGCAATGAGAAAAAGAAACGGATTAGATTAGGAGGTTTATAAATGGGAGCAACTATTATTGAAAAAATAATTCGAAACAATACAGGAATAAGTGATGCCAAGGCAAATGACATAGTTACAGTTAATGTAGACCGTGTTATGATTCATGATATTTTTATTCCATTTGTTGCCGAGAAGTTTGAAGAAATGGGATTTACAAAGTTGTGGGATCCGGACAAAGTTGTATTGATTTATGACCATTTAGTGCCAGCAAGCCAGGTTGATGATACAAGACATTTCAGAATAGGTAATGAATTTGTTAAAAAATATGGAATGAAAAATATTCATCGCGCTGATGGAATCTGTCATCAGTTAATGACAGAAGCCGGATATGTTAAGCCGGGTAATGTTGTTTTTGGTACAGACAGCCATACAACAACTTACGGTTGCGTTGGTGCATTTTCATCAGGTATTGGTTATACTGAGATGGCAAGTATTTTGGGAACAGGTGAAATGTGGGTTAAAGTTCCTGAAACAATAAAAGTTAAAATAAACGGTACATTGCCTTCTAATGTAACTTCAAAAGATATAATATTAACCCTGATAGGAGATTTGGGTGCTGACGGGGCAACCTATAAGGCTTTGGAATTTACAGGAGATACTGTAAAAAATATGAGTGTTGCCAGTCGTATGACAATGTCAAATATGGCAATTGAGGCAGGAGCTAAATGTGCATTATTTACTCCGGATGAAAAGACAGCAGAGTATTGCCAGGTAGAGCTGAATGATTTCCAGAAGAGTCTTTATGGTGATTTGGATGCATCATACATAAAAGAAATAGAATACAGTGCAGAAGATTTTGAGCCTGTTTTGGCATGTCCATCACAGGTAGATAATATTAAACCTGTTTCAAAACTTGCAGGAACAAAAATTGACCAGGTATTTATCGGCTCATGTACAAATGGCAGATTAGAAGATTTACAGAAGGCTGCATCAATTTTAAAGGGTAAAAAAGTAGCTCCTTTTGTTAAACTTATAGTTACACCTGCAAGTGTTAAAATTTATAAACAGGCATCTGAAGATGGAACACTTGCAACACTTATCGATGCCGGAGCAATTGTTACGCATCCAGGCTGTGGTCTCTGCTGTGGACGGACCGGTGGTATTCTAACAGATGGAGAGAGAGTTGTTGCAACAAACAACCGTAATTTCTTAGGAAGAATGGGTACATCAAAAGTTGAAATATTTCTGGCATCGCCTATGACTGCTGCGGCAAGTGCTGTTGCAGGTGAAATAATTTCGGCTGATTTTGAATAATTTTTGGTAAAAATTAATAGTATAATTATTTCGATTTTAGTTGACATATTCTGATAAAATTGTTAAAATATTAAACTGTATAGAGTAATAGAAATTAACAAAACAAGAGGAAATGGAAGAGTAAGGTGGAAATTTATATTGTTAATGCAGTTCTACTTACTTTAGTAGGACTTGCTGTAGAGAAATTTGCCCAATCAAAGTGCCTTATTAAAGTTTATTGTATATATTGTTTCATACAATTGACAATGATAGCTGCATTCAGATTAGATTTGGGAATTGATTATAGCCAGTATTATCATGCTTTTTATAGTATATCAAAAGCTCCTGACTGGGCGTCTGTGTTTCAGTTGAGATATGAAGCCGGCTATCTGATATTAAATCGCCTTATTTCTTATTTTACAAACAACATTATAATTTTCATGGGTATTTATCATGGAATAATGTATGGATTGTTAATGCTGTATATTTATTGTTACAGTGAAGAAAAATGGTTGTCTGTTCTTGCATTTATTGTTTTGGATTATTATGCTATGTCCTTGTGTTTTATGCGACAGGGGATGGCGGTTGTAATTGGTTTATTTGCAATTGAGCAGATGAGGCAGAGAAAATGGTACTTAGCATGTCCTCTTGTACTATTATCATCGAGTTTCCATGCATCAGCATTAATTTTACTACTCTACTATGCTCTGTCCTATGTGAATTGGAGAAAGGAAGGTGTCCGTGTTGCAGCAATACTAATCAGTTTAACTGTATTTGTATTCCTTGACGGTATTTTAGAGAATGTGCTTATTGGTCCATTTGAAAGATACAGGGATTATCTTGATTCTTCATTTATGCAGGGTAATACTTTTGTGACTGTGTTCTATCCGGTGTTTTGCGTAATCCTGTTTTTTATTGTACAAAACAGGATTGAGGACAAATCTCACACATTGGACAATGTCGTACCGATGATATTTTTAGGTATGGTATTTACAATTTTGTCCACAAGGCATTATATAATTGAGAGAGTGGCTTTGTATATGACAGTATATAACATACGCCTCATTCCAATGATAGTACGCAGTTTCTATAAGAAAGAGCAGAAGTGGAATTATCAACTTGCAACTATATGTACATTGGTAATCAGTATGGGTGCTTTTGTATTTGGAATAACATCTGACAGGTATCTCATTGTTCCGTATAAAGTGGCAGAGGAGCAGTTAGAGCATGTTCCAATGTTTAAGTTTATGGATAAAGCAGATCCGTTAGATGAATAAATATTTTAATTTCGGGGAAAGGATGAAAGACACATGAAGAAGGGAACAATTAAATCAGTAGCAGCAATGCTTTGCGTAGTAGCAGTAGGTGTTGCACCAGTATTTGCAAATGTAGTAGCTAAGACAACTACAACAACAACTACAACAACTACAACATCAGTATCTACATCATATGCATTAGGAGATGTTAATAAAGATGGTAAAGTAGACTTAACAGATACAACAATGATTCTTAAAGCAGCTCTTGCTATTGAAGATCTTGATGATGAAGCTACTGTTCTTGCTGATATTGATGCAAGTGGTAAAGTAGATTTACAGGATGCTGTATCTTCATTAAAGATGGCTTTAAATATTCCACTTTAATATAAAGCCATACATTATTTTTACGTAAGAATAATGATTTACGTGACCGTCTGATTTTCAGGCGGTCTTTTTTTAAATAAAACTTGTGATATGTCCTTTTATATGATATAATCAGTAACGGATTATTTATATACTGACTAAAGGAAAAAAGAAAGGTTTGATTTGATGGATTTGTTGTTTAAAAGTACAAGAAGTGAACAGACAGTTACAGCTTCACAGGCAATTTTAAAAGGACTGGCAGATGATGGAGGTTTATTCGTTCCAATGTCTATTCCTGAACTTGATGTGACAGTTGAGCAGTTATCAAAGATGTCATATAAGGAAGTTGCTTATGAAGTTATGAAATTATATTTGACAGACTTTACAGAAGATGAATTAAAACACTGTATAAACAGCGCATATGACAGTCAATTTGACACAGAAGAAATTGCACCATTAGTAGAAGCAGAGGGTGCATATTTCCTTGAGTTATTTCATGGTGCAACAATAGCTTTTAAAGATATGGCATTGTCTATATTACCTCATTTACTTACAACTGCTGCTAAGAAGAATAATGTAAAAAATGAAATCGTTATTCTTACAGCTACATCAGGTGATACAGGAAAAGCTGCTTTAGCTGGTTTTGCGGATGTTGAAGGAACACGTATAGTTGTATTTTATCCTAAAAATGGTGTAAGTCCTATTCAGGAGAAACAGATGGTTACTCAGAAGGGAAAGAACACAAAAGTAGTAGGAATACATGGTAATTTTGATGATGCACAGACAGGCGTTAAGAAAATGTTTGGTGATAAAGCTCTTGCTGAAGAAATGGACAAAAAAGGCTTCCAGTTCTCAAGTGCTAATTCAATAAATATCGGACGTCTTGTTCCTCAGATTGTTTATTATGTATATGCATATACAAGATTGCTTGGTGAGAATAAGATTGAAAACGGTGAGAAAATCAATGTTGTAGTTCCTACAGGTAATTTTGGTAATATTCTTGCTGCTTTTTATGCAAAACAGATGGGACTTCCAATTGCAAAATTAATTTGTGCATCTAATGAAAATAAAGTATTGTTTGATTTCCTCAGCACAGGTGTTTATGATAAGAACCGTGAATTTATGCTTACAAGCTCACCATCTATGGATATTTTGATTTCAAGTAATTTAGAGAGATTAATATATCAGATTGCAGGTGCAGATTCTAAAGTCAATGCAGAACTTATGAAAGAATTAAATTCAACAGGTAAGTATGAAATTACAGCTGATATGAAAGCACAGTTGGCAGATTTTTATGGTAATTATGCATCAGAAGCTGATACAGCAGCTGCTATTAAGAAAATATATGATGATACAGGTTATGTGATTGATACTCATACAGCAGTAGCAGCAAGTGTATATTCTAAATATAAGACTGATACAAATGATACAGCTAAAACAGTTATTGCATCTACAGCAAGTCCATTCAAATTTACAAGAAGCGTAATGAACGCAATAGATAATAAGTATGATTCCATGGGAGATTTTGAGTTGGTTGATGAATTATCAAAGATTTCAAGAGTAAAAGTTCCTAATGCAATAGAAGAAATCCGTACAGCACCGGTTTTACATGATACAGTATGTGAAATAGATGAAATGCCACAGACTGTTCGTGATTTCCTTAAATAATATAGTATTAAAAAATACATATATAATGGCTTTCATTTTAATGTTTAAAACATTAAGATGAAAGCCATTTGTTTTAAGCTGAACGTTCAGTGATAAAATATACCGTTCCAAATGAAAATGTTACAGGAAGTGAATAATAATACTTATCCGGTTTCATTTTAAATTGTTTATTTGTATAAGGTGGTTCTAAATATAACTCAATAGAAAGGTCGTTTGACATTGTAGTTATAAAAAGACCATTATGTAAATTTAAAAAATCTTCAACTGAAGCTTCAACATACTCATCTTTTTCAGGAAAATCTTCCTGAGCATATCTTGACGCAAATTTTAAAGTTGTTTTGGCATCAGCAATATACAGTGATATAGTAGAAAATTCACCTTTGATTTCCTGAAATGCCATATGACCATCTGGTAATTTTTCAAGCTTTTCTAGTGGATGAGGAGTAAAATCCTTCCCGATAAAACGTATAATATTATTAAACAACAATACAATGTATTGAGCATAGCAATATGATATATTGTCTTCTGAAATATTATAATAGGAGCGGACCAGTTCGATTAGTTTTTCGTTTTTTAAGCTTGCAAAATCGTTATCACATAAATGATATTTTGCCTGGTAATCTTTAAATGCTTTTTCAAAATCAGTAGCATTGATATAACCTAAATCACTTAATGTTTGTGAAAATGAAAGATAATCAGGCTTATGTGATTTTAAAAGTTCATCAACCTGTTCATCTGTAAGATATCCTTTAGCTACAGCTATTTCTCCAAATTTCTGTGAAGTATGTGTCTGAGTAATGTGGACATCTTCAACCTGGCTTGATGTCATATAACCGGCATGTATTGCCAAAACCCCTAATTTGACAAAGTGATTTCTGTGAATATCCAATGCTTTGATAAGTTGTTCAGATGTTATGTATCCGTTATTTAATAGATAATTACCGAAAAACTGTGTATACATTAGTTCCTCCCATCTAAAAACGCATCAACAATACGCATAAGCTGGGTTTTGTCAATTGGTTTTTGTACGAAATCTTTAACACCGGCCGAAAGAGCTTTTTTAATACTCTGTTGTGTTCCGACTGAAGATACGACAATCATGTAAACATCGGAATCATATTCTTTTAATTCTGTAGCAGTAGTAATGCCGTCTTTTACAGGCATTACTAAATCTAAAAACACAATATCAATCTTGTTTTTTTTATATTTCTGTACGGCAACTTCACCATTTTCTGCTTCAATAATATTACAATTTGTTATTGAAGTAAGCATGTTTTTCATTTGCCTTCTTGAAAGAATAGAGTCGTCGCAAATCAGGATATTCAAAGATTTGTCTTCCATATCCCTACATCCCCTTTCTGATTGTAATTTAATTATGTTTGGCTGAGTATTTTTCTTCGCAATATTTACAACGATAAATTTCCTTCTTTTCATCCGTAAGTATGAAGATTTGTTTTAATTCCTGTTCTATTGATGTAATACATCTTGGGTTATTGCAATGAAGTACATTTACGATTTGTTTAGGCAATGTAAGTTCCTTTTTATTAACAATTTCACCATTTTGTATTATATTGACTGTAATATTGTGGTTTATAAAACCGAGAATATTTAAATCTACTAAATCGACAGGTGCTTCAACTTTTATTATATCTTTTTTTCCCATTTTATTGCTGCGGGCATTTTTGATAATAGCTACACAGCAGTCAAGCTTGTCTAATTTTAAGTCACGGTATATGTCCATGCATGTTCCTGCCGGTATATGGTCAAGAACAAAGCCTTCATTGATTTTTCCTACATTAAGCATTTGATAAACATCCTTTCTAATCCACTTTAATATCTAACAGTGTTAAAATAAGTGCCATTCGTGCATATACACCATACTTAGCCTGCTTAAAATATACTGCTCTCGGGTCGTCATCGACTTCGACTGAAATTTCATTTACTCTTGGAAGTGGATGAAGAACATACATATCATCTCTTGCTAATGCCATTTTAGCTTTATTAAGTACATAGAAATCTTTCATTCGTACATAATCTTCTTCATTAAAAAAACGTTCTTTCTGAACTCTTGTCATATATAAAAAGTCAAGTTCAGGTAATACATCTTCAAGTCGTTCCACTTCTTTGAAAGCTATATTATTGGCAGTTAAAACATCATCTCTTATGTAGTCAGGAATTCTTAATTCTTCAGGAGAAATAAGAATAAATGTTATGTTTTCATATCTTGCTAATGCTTCTATTAAAGAGTGGACAGTTCGTCCAAATTTTAAATCTCCGCACAATCCTATAACAAGATTATTTAATCTGGATTTTAATGAGCGGATAGTCAGCAGGTCAGTTAAAGTCTGTGTTGGATGTTGATGACCGCCATCACCTGCATTGATAACAGGAATTTCAGAGTGCAGGGAAGCTACCAGTGGAGCACCTTCCTTATTATGTCGCATTGCACAAATGTCAGCATAACAGGAAATTATACGTATCGTATCTGCAACACTTTCGCCTTTTTTTACTGAGCTTGAATCAGCATCAGCAAATCCCAGAACATTTCCGCCTAAATTAAGCATAGCAGCTTCAAAACTGAGACGGGTTCTTGTGCTTGGTTCGTAAAAACATGTGGCAAGTTTTTTGCCATCACATGCATGAGCGTATTTACCCGGATTCTTTTCAATGTCATTTGCAAGGTCAAACAACTTTTCCAATTCATCAGTGGTAAAATCGAGTGGGCTCATTAAGTGTCTCATTGTTTAATCCTCCTTGCAGGTTATACTTGTTGTCAGTAAATCCTTTTCACAATATTATACTCTAATTACTATATATTTTCAAGAATATATTAAATATTACTTCCTCATTATTTTACATCTGATTTACACATAATTTAATGTTTTTTTAAAATTATTTTTTCAAAGAAAAGTCCCGAAATAAACCATAGTGGAGAGTAGTCGAGCCGGATTATTCCTTTGAAATTATATTTTTTTCCGGA
>CAJJNI010000074.1 GCA_905193085.1 uncultured Lachnospiraceae bacterium
TATTGAAGTCATATTCCTACATAAAATAAATGCATCAGCTCCTACAGCAGTAACTCCCGGAAGAATATAAACTTCTTTTATCCGTTCATCAGCCTCAAAAGCACTGCCTTGTATTTCGCCATTTCCATATATATAACACGCTCCATCTTCATACAGATTATATCCGGCTTCGTTGTTATCAGCATCAGCTGTTTTACTTTCAATAATACTTCCATGAACTGAGCGTACAAAAATTTCAGGCACATTATATGCATAACCCGGCATTGTCTGATTAACCGGCTTCGAAACGTAACTTATTCTGCAGCCTATCTGCAAATCATCAGCACTTATGCTTCCTTCCTGTGTTGATATTTTAGTATTTTCGTCAATAAATACAATATTATTATCTGAACAGTATATTAAATACATATTGTCTGTTTTCTTTATCCCGACAACCGTACCCGATGAAGTCTGCATATTATTTTCTACTGTCAGTTTATCCTCACATATTTTATCCTCGTCCCAGAATTTTTTCTCATCAAAATCAATATAATCCCACGCCAAATCCCATTTTGTCATGTACTTTCCACCTGCTGCCTCTTCACTGTAGGTAACTGCCGCCGGTGAAATTTCAATAGTAACTAATGATAACAGCACTGCTGCTGCCATGTATTTTATTTTTTTCATAAAATCCGCTCCTCTGCTTATTTATATTTTTAACAATTTTATATTTTGCAATCAGGTCTATATTATTTTTTATACAAAAAAGCGACATAAATTGTCAAAGATATACTTCAACTATTTATATCGCTTTGCTCATCCCACCTTGTATTTAAAATCTTTACAGCCTTCTTTACTATGGTTCAGATTATACAATATTTATATTTATTTTTCAAGTTTTTTATTTATTTTTTATAAAAAGTCCAAAAAAAGAGCCAATGCATAAATTTTATGCATCAGCCCTGTCTTATTTTAACCTACTTTAAAAGCCTTAACTCCCGGATATACCGCTGCATCTCCCAATTCTTCTTCAATTCGTAAAAGCTGGTTGTATTTTGCAACTCGCTCTGAGCGGCTCGGTGCTCCGGTTTTAATCTGACCGCAGTTAAGTGCAACGGCCAAATCAGCAATTGTTGTATCGGCAGTTTCACCTGAGCGGTGACTTGCAATTGCAGTATAACCTGCTTCATGTGCCATCTTAATTGCTTCAAGAGTTTCTGAAACAGAACCTATCTGATTAAGCTTTATAAGAATTGAATTTCCACATCCAAGCTCAATTCCTTTTGAAAGCCTTTCTGTATTTGTTACAAACAAATCATCACCGACTAACTGAACTTTATCACCAAGCTCTGCCGTAAGCTTCTTCCAGCCATCCCAGTCTTCTTCATCGAGTGCATCTTCGATTGAAATAATCGGATATTTTTCTACGAGAGATTTCCAGTGTGCAATAAGCTCATCTGATGTATATTCAATTCCCGCTTTAGGAAGTTTGTAAAAACCTTTTCCTTTTTCACTCTTCCACTCTGATGATGCAGCGTCCATTGCAATCTTAAAATCCCTGCCCGGCTCATAGCCTGCACGTTTTACAGCTTCAAGTATTGTTTCAATTGCTTCTTCGTCCGTTTTAAATGCCGGTGCATAACCACCCTCATCTCCTACAGATGTAGCAAGACCTTTTTCTTTTAATATTGAGCCTAAAACATGGAAAACTTCGGCACACCAGCGAAGACATTCCTTAAATGTAGGTGCTCCTACAGGCATTACCATCAGCTCCTGAACATCAAGACCTGATGAAAGTGCATGAACACCGCCATTACAAATATTCTGCATTGGAACCGGAAGTTTATTTCCTGTTATACCACTTAAAAATCTGTAAAGAGGGATATCAAGAGAAATACTTGCTGCTCTTGCACATGCAATTGAAACTGCAAGAATTGCATTAGCTCCTAATTTTGACTTGTCCTTAGTTCCATCAGCCTTAATCATTGCAGCATCTACTGCATAAATATCAGATGCGTCCATTCCTGTAAGAACATCATTTATAGTTGTATTTATATTATTAACAGCTTTTGTTACACCCTTGCCAAGATATCTTGATTTATCTCCATCTCTTAATTCCAGAGCCTCAAATTCACCTGTTGAAGCACCAGAAGGCGCTGTACCTCTTCCAACAGTTCCATCAAATAAATAAACCTCAGCTTCTACAGTAGGATTTCCTCTTGAATCAAGAATTTCCCTTCCAATAACCTTTTCAATTTCCAAATATGCCATTAAATTGTTCTCCTTTCATCAATTACCATATTTTAATCAGAAACTGCCAAAGGCGGACTAGACCTTTGGCAAAAGCCTTAAAAGACTCACATGATTTACACACTGTTAGTCTAAACTAACAAGTCGTATTAATCAATACCTGTAATTGATAAGATTTCCCAATTTAAGCTATATTATTCAAACCAATCCAAAAAACTGCTTATATGATACGCCTTGATTCCCTTTTTTTCTGCCTCTTTGATTATTGCATGACTGTCATCAATAAAAATCACATCTGACAAATCTATTTTCTGCTCCTTACAGTAATCCAGAATAACTCCGGCTTTTGACACTTCATCATCTATAAAAAATCTCTTTTTTATCTGAGGATAATATTTATCAACCCACAAATGTTTATCAGAAATTTCCTTTGGTTCATGACAGTGACCTAATATAAACTGCTCTTTTGCCTTACATTCCCGGACAACTCTCTGCATGTGTTTTGACGGTTCCCTGTAAAGAAAAATTCCCTCTTCAATCTCTTTAACCGACATTGCATGGTGAGTTCCAAGCGGGTCACACACATGGTCGTTGAACCTGAATGGAGCCAGCGTTCCATCAATATCCCAGAATATATATTTTCCTTCAGTATCTTTTAGCCTAACATTGCCATTATAAATTGTTGTATACATATAATCTTCCTTTTTCTTTTTATTGTTTTCTTTTTTACTAATAATCTGTCATCTGACTTCTACATTTGGCTTCATTTGTTCAAAAAATTTTAATTATAAATGATACTATACATGCTCCAACAGCCACCGTAAGAAGTCCTCTGTCAAAAAATGCAAGCAGTAATGCCACTATTGTACCTGCAATTCCTGATGTCAAATCCCCTGTTGAAAAAAATATTTCAGGAAATGTCATAGCTCCTAATACCGCATATGGAACATATGCAAGAAATGATTTAAAAAATCTGTTTTTAATCTCCCCACGACACAATACAAGAGGAATCACTCTTATTAAATATGTTACCCCTGCCATAACTGCAAGATATATAAAAAACTGTGTTATTTTCATGCTTCTTCCTCCTCACTGACAGGATAAATTAAAGCTCCGGCGGCTGAAGCCAAAACTGCGCAGATTATTATAACAAACCCTGATGACAGTCTGTTTAAAACAGGCAGCCATTTAAAACAGCAGCTTAACGCTACAGCTATTAATATTACTTTTAAGAAATTCATTTTTCTTCTGGCAACAGGAATAATAATTGCAATAAACATACCATAAATTGCAATTCCAAGACTTTCTCTTACAATAAGCGGAAGTATTCCACCAAGTAATGCCCCTGCTAAAGTTCCAAAAGCCCAGCCGATATATGGCACTGCAATAAGTCCAAACATATATTTTCTTCCAACCTGTTTTGGTTTGCTCATTGCCAGCGCAAATATCTCATCAGTCACACCAAATCCCACTATAAAACGATAAATTCCATTGACTGATTTATCAACTTTCTGTGAGAGTGACAATGACATAAGTGCATACCTTAAATTAATTACAAGCTGGGACAATGCCATTTCAAGTAGTCCTCCGCATGCAATCATAATATCAAGTCCGGCAAACTGTCCGGCAGAAGTAACATTTGTCATTGAAATTAAGACTGCCTGCCACCAGCTTAAGCCTGCCGACACAGCCATAAGCCCAAATGTAAAACTTACTGATATGTAACCTAACGCAATTGGTATTCCATCTTTAATACCTTTTTTTAACTGATTTATTCCATCTGAATTCATATGTACCTTCCTTGTCAGGCGGATATTCTCAAATCCGCTATACTGCCTGTGCAAATGACACACTAAGAGATATGATAACACTCCGACAAATATTTGGCAAGAACTATGTGAAACAGCCACATATTAAAATTGTAACATTACAATACATATGTCAAACAACCTGCATATTAAAATTGTAGCATTACAATACTATGCAAAACAGCCACATATTAAACAGCTGCAAATGAATATGCAACATGATTAAATGTGGCTGTTTTCTTCCAATGTAAATTTTTATGAAAATCTACATCAGATATTTCATTTTTACAATTTTAATACTACTGTGTTACTTTTCTTTTTCTGACTGAAACTGCTATTGCTGCACATGATGATACCATTGCCAGCACCATTAACAAACTGCTTGAACTATCGCCAGTAGTAGGGCTCTTTGATGTAGTTGCAGTCTGTGTTGCTGCAGGTGCTGTTGTTGCTGCAGATGTAGCAGTAGGTGCAGGTGACACTGTTTCAATAGCAGTTGATATCTCTGTACGCTCAACTAATGCATATTCACTAAAATGCTCAGCATCAAATGAAAGCATTCCATCCTTAATTTCTACATTAATATAAACATTATTGGCAACATCATAAATTGCATAATTTTTTCCTTCAGAATACTCAAAACCATCCGGAAGAGCAAGTGATACTCTTACTTTGCTGCCACTTGCAATTTCAACAGCATTTCCATCACTCATTGGAGTAATATTCCATGCAAATACATTTGCATTTCCTGTTTTTTCACGAATATTCTTAACATTGTCTGAATCAGAAACTTCAGATTTAACATTCCATGCTGCATTTTCAGGCAATACTTTTCCGTCATAAGAAAATTCTGCTGATATTTTACCGGCTGCATCTTTCTTAGTATCTTTTATCTGAACTGAAGAATTTCCATTTGCATCTGTAACAGTATTTATTACTTTTACATCAACTGTATTGTCAGCATATGTTTTTTCTACAACTTTGTTAACAACTGTTGTTCCATCTTCTTTAACTTCTATTGTTGTAGTAGTTACAACTTTGTTACCATCATTATCAACTTCTTCAATAACTTCTGCAGATGCAACAGGTGCCTCACTTGTTGCTGCCGGCGCTTCGCTTGTTACCATTGGCGCTTCACTGGTTGCCATTGGCGCCTCGCTTGTTGCCATTGGCGCTTCGCTTGTTGCTACCGGCGCTTCGCTTGTTGCCATTGGCGCCTCACTTGTTGCTACCGGCGCTTCGCTTGTTACCATTGGCGCCTCACTTGTTGCCATTGGCGCCTCACTTGTTACCATTGGTGCCTCGCTTTTCACAGCACGAAACAACACTTTGCAGCACGAAATGCATTAATATTATGATACCTTCAACAATTTTTCCAAATCTTCCTGCGGTGTGCTTATTGCACCGATATTATAATTCTGTATAAGAATATTTAAAACATTTTCTGAAATAAATGCAGGAAGTGTCGGTCCTAAGAGAATATCCTTTATTCCAAGATGAAGCAGTGTAAGCAAAATACTTACCGCCTTCTGCTCATACCAGGAAAGCACCATTGATAATGGCAGCTCATTGACTGAACAGTCAAATGCTTCTGCCAATGCAAGTGCTATTTTAATTGCACTGTATGCATCATTGCACTGACCTATATCCATCAGTCGTGGAAGTTCTCCTATACTTCCAAGCTCTAAATCATTAAAACGATATTTTCCACATGCAAGTGTGAGAATGACTGTATCCTGCGGTGTCATTTTTACAAAATCAGTATAGTAATTTCTGCCGGCTCTTGCACCGTCACAGCCTCCAACAAGGAAGAAATGTTTTATATCACCATTTTTTACTGCTTCAACAACTTTATCGGCCACACCAAGAACTGCACTGTGTGAAAAACCTGTCATCAGTGTTTCTCCGCCATTTATTCCACTAAGCTGTATATCTTCTTTATATCCGCCAAGTTCCAATGCTTTTTCTATTACAGGTGTAAAATCTTTATCGTCTCCCACATGAATAATTTCAGGATATGATACTACTTCTGTAGTAAAAACTCTGTCAGCATATGAAGCTTTCGGCGGCATAAGGCAGTTAGTTGTAAATAACACAGGTGCCGGAATATCTGCAAATTCTTTCTGCTGATTCTGCCATGCAGTTCCAAAGTTTCCTTTTAAATGAGAGTATTTTTTCAATTCAGGATAAGCATGTGCAGGCAGCATCTCACCGTGAGTATAAATATTAATTCCCTTACCTTCTGTCTGCTCCAACAATAATTTTAAATCGAGTAAATCGTGACCAGAAATTACTATAAAAGGTCCTTTTTCCACTTTCATTGTAACCTCTGTCGGAACAGGATTTCCAAAAGTTTCTGTGTTAGCTTTATCTAACATTTCCATGCATAACAAATTATATTTTCCAACATCAAGAACAACCGGCAGCAATTTATCTGCCCCATAATCTTCACCAAGCACATAAAGTGCCTCTGCAAGAAAAGAATTAACTTCTTCATTTTCACAGCCAAGAACCATTGCATGATATGCATACGCAGCAATACCTCTTATACCGAATAAAATAAGTGACTTCAAAGAACGGATATCTTCATCTGCATTCCATATATTGTTTATATCATAGCTTTCGTATCCGCCCTTTTCTAAATTTACCTCTGAAATCATTTCTTTTAATGTCACTTCATTAAAATTGACATTTGTAAGAGTAGAAAAAAGTCCTTTAATAATAAGTTCAACAGAATTTTTATTTAATGAGCCATTCTTTTTACTGCGGGCTAATCCTACAAGTGCTCCTGTAAGCTCGTCCTGAATATTTGCAACATCAGCACTCTTTCCACATACTCCTGCGTTTCCTGTACACCCAAAGCAGCCTGCTGTCTGCTCACACTGAAAACAAAACATCTTACTTTCCATATTAATATCCTCCATTTATTTGTGTATTTTTCTTGATTTCCTGTTGATAATACATTATGCTAAAGAAAAATTATGTTGTAATTACAACAAACCGGAGGATTTACATGAACAAATATTTACCAGTTTTAAAAAACTGTCCTTTATTTAAAAATTTATCTGATGAAGATATTGTAAATTCGCTGAAATGCATGAATGCACAGCTTATAAAAAAGAAAAAAGATGAGTACATCATACATGCAGGGAGCACAATTGACTCAATCGGACTTATTGTACAGGGAAGTGCGCTTATCGTGCAGGATGACTTATGGGGTAACAGAAATATAGTTGCAAATCTTTCTCCGGGAAATTTTTATGGAGAACCGTTCGCATCTATACCGGGTACTGTTATGAATTTGAGTGTAGTCGCAACAAAAGACTGTGAGATTTTCCTGCTTGGCATTGACAAACTGCTTAATATGTGCACAAATTCATGCAGCTACCATAATGAGATAATAAGAAATCTTGTAAATGTCATGGCGGATAAAATACTTATGCTAAATGATAAAATCACCCACACAAGCAAAAGGAAAACAAGAGACAAACTGCTGTCTTATTTATCAGCAGAATCAATCAGACAAAATTCTTTAAATTTTGATATTCCCTATAACAGACAACAGCTTGCTGACTTTCTGTGTGTTGAGCGTTCTGCAATGACAAACGAACTTTCAAAACTGCAGGACGAAGGTTATATCACAACACACCGCTCACATTTTGAACTTCATACAGAACTTTAATCTTTAGTATAAAAAATAAACTCCTATATTTTCTCATATTGCACAAACAAACACAAAAAATTTTTATAATTTTTTATAAATATTTTTGTTTTAGACTTTTCCTATTGATTTTATAGGATAATAAGCTTATGATTATGCCAAAGGGGGGCACTCATCATAATTTAGGAGGTTATTTATGAACAGTAAAGAAAGACTTGATAATTTTATTAATGGTAAAGAAGTTGACAGAAGACCTAATCTTACAATTGTCGGCAGCGTTGTCACACAATACAATAATATCGGTGTTGATGTATATTGTAAGGATTATAAAAAAATGGCTGAAGCTGCTACTTTATGTGCTAAAGACACCGGTCTAGACTATGTACAGATTGCATCTGATTTACAGCGTACAGCAGAAGGCTATGGTTCAGAGGTTGAATTTTACGCAGATAAACTTCCTACAGTAACTAAATATGCTTTGGAAGATATAACTGATGTAGATGATTTAAAACCGCTTAAAGCAAAAGACATTCCTCGTCTTTATGACTTAGTTAAAGCTACAAAATATGTTTTAGATACAGTTGATGACATTTATCCAATGACAATCTGTGAAGGTCCTGTCACTATAGCAGGAAATATCCGTGGTGTCGAAGATTTCTTAATGGATTTATATGATGAACCTGAAGCATGCAAAAAGCTTCTTGACCTTGCAGTAGACACAATTATTGATTTCTTAGATGAGCTTGCTGCAGTAGGAGCTAAATATGTATATGTTCCAGACCCGGTTGCATCACTTTTATCGCCGGCTTCATATAAAGATTTCGTATTAGAATGTCACAAAAAAATATATGCACACATGGAAAAATCAGGAATAACAGGTCGTCTTCATATGTGTGGTGACACAGAAGCACTTCTTCCACTTACATCTACATGCGGTGCCAAAATTATAGACATCGACCATGCCGTAGATTACGAAAAAGCTCTCTCACTTGTAGAAGACCGTTGTATCCTTAATGGAAACATTGACCCGGTTGAAGATGTATATTCTGCTGATGCAAAACATACATACGATGCAATTTACAATCTCGGTAAAAAAATCAATCGTCCTGACGCTCTGTATATGCCAGGCTGCGAACTTCCTACAACCACAAAAATTGAAAATGTAAAAGCAATCACAAAAGCCTTAGAAGACTTACAATAATAAATTGTCCCCCCAGAGCCCCAAAGTACAACCGCTGTTCGTGCTCGCACGAAAAAGCGGTTGACTTTGAGAGTTTATGGGGACGATTTTATTTGTGGTTTTCAGATTGCACAAGGAGCTTTGTTAATTTACATAATTAAAGTGAGTCTCCTCATCTACTGCATATCTTATCAGTTTATCTGAATCCAGATTTTCTTTATTCATATCTACTGCATTTATTGTATGATTATCATAAGTAGTATAATAGTAAATTCCACGATTGGCATTACAGCATGAGGTGTAGATTGTAATTTCATATTTTCCTTCTGCCACTTCACAGCAACCTCTCTGCTGGTCTACTGAGCCTAGTATATGAAAGAACTGGCTTACACTCTTTTCTTCCGAATCATCGGATATTGAATTAAGCTTTGTAAATGCCACCTTTGCAAAACGTGAAGTTGAAGACAAATCTCCCGGAAGGCCTATTGCACCCATACCACGGCTGTATGCCTGTAGTTCCAAAGTATCACAGAAATTATTTTGCGGCTGTTTTGGCGAAAGATTCATATACTGGTTCAGCAAAAACATCTGCTGCACAAATGGCGGGTTGTTAGTGAGAACTCCTGTCTTATTTTCATATACATGCATTCCGTCATGCATACATTCTACAGTTATAGTTTCATCTTTATCGGCAATTATCCAATGAAGCTGTGCTGACGGAAAATGTTCACTAAACGGCGTTGGAACAACATTTATTTTATCAATCAGTGCGTGAACATCTTTCATTGAAGCACACTGTGAGAGCACCCACGAAATAAATTCAAACTGCGCAACATTTTCTTTATTTTCATCTAACTGCTGATATGCTGCATTTCCAACAAAATTTAACCCCGCCATACAGACACCCTTTTCATTGATTGCATCATAATAAAGCGGATAGTCTGATGCCACATGAGCCATACCGATAATTGCATAATGACTTTCCATTTTACCCATATGCCGAAAGTTCAATTCATATTTTCTCGGGGTAATTGTAATCTCATCCCCATAAGAAAATTCATAATCAAGCGTTCTACCAAAATAAAAATCTTTAGTCTTATAAGTTGCTGCTGTACACATATATTAATCCTCATTTCATAATAATATTTTATAAATAACATGTCTGACAGATATTATATTATTATACTAACCGCCTGACTTTATTAAATTTTACTTTTGTATTTTCTCTGCCGGAAGATATCTGCAAATCATTTCTTCAAGTTCTTTTGATTTAATTGGTTTTGACAGATAATTTGTAAAGCCCATGCTCAGGTATTCATCCCTCGCACCAACAATTGCATTTGCAGTCAGAACAATTACCGGCACATTTTTATTTAAATTTTCTTCTGACTGTTTCATCTTTTCAAATGTCTCAACACCATCTAATCCAGGCATCATATGGTCCAGGAAAATAATATCATATTTTTTGCCACAGATAATATCAAGACACTCTTCACCACTTGAAACCAAATCTATATTAACCTTAGTCTCTTTTAGCAGACTTGCAAATACTGTCAGATTCATACGCACATCATCAACGACAAGTATATTTGCTGTCGGTGCAGTAAAACTTGCAGAATACTTTGTTGTTTTTTTCTCTTTATAACTTAAAAAGTCCCTGCCAATTCCACTCCAGTTGATAACTTTTTGTGGAATTTCGACGATAAAAGTAGAACCGACACCATATCTACTTTTTACTACAATAGT
>CAJJNI010000075.1 GCA_905193085.1 uncultured Lachnospiraceae bacterium
TGAGTAAGAAAAAAGTTGGCGGCAGTGTATTCGAAGAAAAAGAAAAATCAAGAAAAAAAGACAGGAAAAGCCGCAAAAATAAAAAGAAAGAGAAAGAGGGAATGAAGAAAGATGAAAAACATAATTGAAGTTAAAAATTTAACTAAAGAATATAAGCAGTTAAGAGCTGTCGATAACCTTAATTTAGAGGTTCATGAGGGTGAGATTTTAGGTTTGCTTGGTCCAAACGGAAGTGGAAAATCAACAACTATAAACTGTATTTTGTCACTGTTAAATTTTCAGAGTGGAACAATCAAAATATTTGGCGAAGAAATGAAACCTGACGCTTATAACATAAAGAAAGACATAGGTGTTGTTTTTCAGGATGTTGCGGTATTTGAAGAACTAACCGTTTATGAAAATCTTGATTATTTTTGCGGTTTGTATATCAAAGACAAGAATATGAGAAAACAGTATATTGAAGATGCAATAGAGCTTGTAAGTCTCGATGAATTCAGAAAATTCAGACCAAAACAGCTTTCGGGAGGTCTTCTTAGAAGACTTAATATTGCATGTGGCATAGCACATAAACCTAAGCTTATTTTTTTAGATGAACCTACAGTAGCAGTTGACCCTCAAAGCCGTAATAACATATTGGACGGAATAAAGAAGCTTAGAGAAAATGGTGCAACAATCTGTTATACAACACATTATATGGAAGAAGTAGAAATGATTTGTGACAGGGTTGTAATATTAGATAAAGGTAAACTTTTAGCACAGGGAAGCTGTGATGAGCTAAAGAAGCTTGCAAAGATTGAAGAGAAGGTAACTGTCGAGGCAGATAATATTTCTGATGAAAGTCTTGAACATTTAAGAGAGTTAAAGCATGTTGAAGATATTAAATATGATAATGGAGTTCTTTGTATAATTTACAGGGCAGGAACAAATAATCTTACAAGACTGATAGACTGTCTTAACAGTGAGGGTATTGTTTACAGAAAAATTTATTCAGAAAGACCTACACTTAATGATGTGTTCCTTGAATTAACCGGAAAGGAGCTTAGAGATTAATGTTTTTACATAATTTTAAATATGCGTTTAAAACACTTATCCGTAATAAAACACTGATTTTCTGGACATATGCATTTCCACTGATTCTGGGTACTTTTTTTAACATGGCTTTTTCAAATATTGAAAGCAGTGAGAAATTTGACATAATAGATATAGCAGTTGTAAATAATAATGATTTCAAAGAAAATGATATTCTAAAAGAAAGTATAAAACAGTTGAGTGACAAATCAAATGAAGACCGCATTTTCAATACCCGGTATGTTGATGAGGATAAGGCAGAAGCTTTACTTGAAGATGGAAAAATAGAAGGGTATCTTTTAATAGATGACGATAAGACTTCAATTGTAGTTGATGAAAGTGGAATTAATCAGACAATATTTAAAAGTGTTGTAGAAGAAATTATCCAGACTGCGGATATAGTCAATAAAGATGTTGAAGCGAAGCTTTCGTCTGCTGATGTGAATAATGCGATGTCAGATGGCAGTTTTATGGGTGATTATACTGAAATTGTTAATAAAATTGTTGATGATTCAGTTGAAAGTGTGACAAATCAGACAGCTGATATAAAAAATATAAGTAAAGATAACTTAAGTTATACAATGATTGAATTTTATACTCTTATAGCAATGACATGCCTGTATGGAGGAATTATAGGCATGACAGCAATGAACAGTAATCTTCCAAATATGAGCAGTAATGGAAAAAGGCTTGCTATGGGACCTGTAAGTAAGGGTAAGGTTATATTAAGCAGTGTTGCTGCCGGATATATAATTCAGCTTATAGGACTTGTAATTTTGTTTATTTATACAATATTCGCACTTAAAGTCGATTATGGAAATAAACTTGGCTATATAATTTTGCTTGCACTTATCGGCTCTTTTGCAGGTCTTACACTTGGAATCGCTATAGGTGCGGTATTTAAAAGCGGAGAAAATGCAAAAATGGGAATTGTTATTGCAGTAACAATGGCAGGTTGTTTTTTGTCAGGAATGATGGGAATTACAATGAAATATGTTATTGATACAAATGCTCCTTTAGTCAACAAAATTAATCCGGCTGCTATGATAACAGATGGATTTTATTCACTTTACTATTACGATACGACAGGAAGATTTATGTCCGATCTGGCAGGGCTTGCTGTTTTCTCAGCAGTAATGCTTGTTTTATCGCTTAGAAGCTTAAGGAGGATTAAGTATGACAGTATTTAAAACATTGTTAAAGATTCTTAACAAAAATAAGGGAATTGTTATTCTTTATTCGGTATTGCTCATAGTATTTGGCTCTCTTAACATGAAGACAAGCGATAACAGCATAAATTTTGTGGCAAGTAAGCCTGATATTTTAATTGTAAATGAGGATAAAGGAGAAAAACTTACACAAAATCTTATCAGCTATATAAGTGATAATGCTAATATTACTGATATTGATGATAATGAAGCAGCAAGAGATGATGCGCTGTTTTACAGAAATGTAAATTACATAATTTATATTCCAAAAGATTTTTCAAAGGACTTGCTTAACGGAGATAATCCGGAGGTTGACATAAAATCTACAGGAGATTATCAGGCATATTATGCACAGCTTATGCTTGAAAGATACATTAAGACTGCAAAAAATTATATAAATATTGCAAATGAAGCTTCTGGAGATGTTGATGTAAAAGACATAATAAGCAGCATAGATAAAACATTGGATAAGCAGACAGAAATAAAAGTAACTTCACAGGTTGATACCGATAAATTATCAGGAATAACTTTTTATTTTAACTTTATGAATTATGGACTTCTTGCAGGTGCAATTTTTGCAATATGCATGATTCTCACAAGCTTTAACGAAGAAAAAATAAGAAGAAGAACCATTATTTCAAGCATGAATATTCACAGGCATAACAATTTACTGTTAACTGGAAATGTGTTATTTGCAATTGTTTTGTGGGCTGTGTATACAGTTGCAGGTTTTGTTATGTGTGGAATAAAGAAAGATATAATGAATTATGCGCTGCTTTATGTACTTAATTCATTTATATTTACTTTGTGTGCAGTGACAATTGCTTTTATGCTTGCAAACATTATACATAATAAAAATGCCCTGAATGGAATTATTAATGTAATTGCGCTTGGAACAAGTTTTTTGTGCGGTGCTTTTGTTCCAATGCAGTGGCTGCCTGATTCTGTAATAAAAATTGCGCATATTCTGCCATCATACTGGTATATAAAGACAAATGAGCTCATTGCAGATATTGAAAAATGGAATATTGATTCATTGAAGCCTCTTTTTATAAATATGGGTATACTTATTGCTTTTTCAGTCTTGTTCATAATAATTGCCAATATTTTATCAGTCAGAAAATGTGAAAATGTATAAGCTTTAGTTGCAATTTTTATTTAAAAATAGTATTATAACCTCAAATATTTTTAAATCATTAATATTGGTCTGCGAATGTTAAATAATGAAGATTTATTTTAACAGGTCATTATCTGTCAGCAGATTTGTTATAAGATTTGAAAAATAAAATTTAAGGAGGCAGTTTTATGTTTATTACAGAAGATATTAAGTATATAGGTGCAGATGATAAGACAATCGATTTATTTGAAAGCCAGTACAAAGTTCCTGACGGAGTATCATACAATTCATATGTGATTTTAGATGATAAAATTACGGTTATGGATACTGTTGATGCAAGGGCAACAGATGAGTGGGTGTCAAATTTAACAGAAGTTTTGGGTAATAAAAAGCCTGCATATCTTGTTGTTTCCCATTTAGAGCCTGACCATGCGGCAAACATTGCTTTAATAGCAGATAAATATCCTGAAATGAAGCTTGTTGGAAATGCAAAAACATTTCAGATGCTGCCACAGTTCTTTGATTTAGATTTATCAGACAGAACTGTTGTCGTAAAAGAAGGAGATACACTTAATATTGGTTCTCATGAACTTTCTTTTTACATGGCACCAATGGTTCACTGGCCGGAAGTTATGGTAACATATGACAGCAAAGATAAAGTTTTATTTTCTGCTGACGGTTTTGGAAAATTTGGCGCACTTGATACAGATGCAGACTGGGCATGCGAAGCAAGAAGATATTACTTTAATATAGTAGGAAAATATGGAATGCAGGTTCAGGCTTTACTTAAAAAGGCAGCAGGACTTGATATTTCAATGATTTGTCCTCTGCATGGTCCTGTTTTGAAAGAAAATTTAGGCTATTATATTGATAAATACAATACATGGAGCAGTTACGAGCCGGAAGATGAAGGTGTACTGATTGCATATGCGTCAATTCACGGAAATACAAAAGCGGCTGCACTTTATCTTGCCGGGGTACTTGAGAAAAAAGGAATCAAACATCTTGAAGTAATAGACCTTTCAAGAGATGACATGTCAGAAGCAGTTGAAGCAGCGTTCAGATATGATAAGATGGTTCTTGCATGTGCTACATATGATGGAGGACTGTTCCCTGTGATGGAAGATTTCCTTGCACATTTGAAGAGCAAAAATTATCAGAAGAGAACAGTTTACCTCATGGAAAATGGTTCATGGGCTCCTATAGCTGCTAAGAAAATGAAAGAAACTCTTGAACAGATGAAAAATATAACAATTGATGATGAAGTAATTACAATAAAATCAGTTTTAAAGGAAAATCAGAAGGCTGATATTGAAAAACTTGCTCAGAAATTATAAAAAGCCTCCATCAAGACTTATAACCTGTGCTGTGAGATAATTATGGCCGGTTGCAATACAGTAAGCCAAATCTGCTATTTCATCAGGTTTTGCAAAGCGGCCGGCCGGTATCTCATCAGCCAGTTCAATACGCTCTTCTTCTGAAAAGCATTTATTCATATCAGTATCAACTACGCCGCAGGCAATTGCATTAACCTGTATATTGCTTGGGGCGAGTTCTTTTCCGAGGGCCTTTGTTAATGAATTAATTCCGCCCTTGCTCGCTGAATATGCGGCTTCACATGAAGCACCGCTTATACCCCACATAGAAGATATATTAATAATTTTTCCAGATTTTTTGTGTACCATATCAGGAATAGCATTTTTGCAACAGTAGAAACATGAAGAAAGATTTGTGTTAATTACATTATGCCATTCATCATAAGACATGTCACTTAAAAGACCAATATGAGATATTCCGGCATTATTGATAAGAATTCCAATATCACCCAGCTGTTGTTTAGCCTGTTTAAACATTTCTTCAACAAAGGCATAATCAGAAATATCACCAACAATACTTAAACATGGCACTTGATAAGTGTCTTCAATATAACATTTCAGATTGTTAAGTTTATCTGTTGAAGAGTGACAGTTAATTACAACAGGGTGTCCTTTAGATGCAAATTTTAATGCAATTGCTTTTCCGATACCACGGGACGCTCCTGTAATTAAAACGATAGGTTTATTCATAATGGTACTCCTTTTTTATTTAGCTTATTATGTAAGGAGTATATCATAAAACGATATTTAATGGAACCGGCCTCATTATAATTGTTACAAAATTATTAAAAAAATTAATAAAATGGCATTGACAAAGAAAAAATGCTTTGTTATAATGAAACAAGATTATGTAACAAAATTGTAACAAAGATTTACAGAAGTTAATTGGTGACGAATTAAGTTTGGAGGTCAGTCATGAAGAAGGTTTTAAAAACTTCCCTTTGTTTAGCAACTGGTGTTTGTGTACTTACAGGTGCAGGTCTTAGTGCTTTTGCAGCTAATTCCTCTCTTCCATCAGCAGGAGCATCTGCGAGTCTTGATTCTTATATAACATCTACATCCAGCAGTTCACTACCGGGAGCGGGTGTTTTTACAACTCTTAACAATTATTATGCACAGAATCCTGATGCATCAGCAGATGCACAGATTATTGATAACAAAGTAACTAATGTCGCATCTGAGTATGCTGATATTGCTATAGCACAGGTTAATGATTATGTTAATGTAAGAAGTGCTTCTAATGAAGAAGCTGAGATTCTTGGTAAGTTATACAATAATTCAGCAGCAACTATTCTTGGAGAAGAAGGTGACTGGTATCAGATTAAATCTGGTTCAGTTACAGGTTATGTTAAGAAAGAATATGTTGTAAGCGGTGATGAAGCAGCAACATTGGCAGAACAGGTTGGTAATAAGATTGCTACTGTAGTTACTGATACATTGAAGGTTCGTGAGAATGCAGGTACAGACAGTTCTGTAGTAACACTTGTTCCTGCTGATGAAGAATTGAATGTTCTTGAGACAACAGATAATGGCTGGACTAAAGTTTCAGTAGATTCAGATGTTGTTGGATATGTTTCAAATGATTATATTACAGTTCGTACAGAATTTGTTGAAGCTGAATCAATAGAAGAAGAGAAAGCAAGAATTGCTGAAGAAGAAGCCGCTAAGCAGGCAGCCGAAGAAGCAGCAAGAAAAGCAGATGAAGCAGCAAAGAAAGCAGCAGCAGCCGAAGAGGCAGCAAAGAAAGCAGCTAAAGAAGAAGCAGCAGCAAAGAAGGCAGCGGCTAAACAGGCAGCAGCAGAAGCTGAGGCAGCAAAGAAAGCAGCTAAAGAAGAAGCTGCAAAACAGGCTGAAGAATCAGCTAAGCAGACAGAGTCAACAGAGACTACAACAGATTTATCAAGTGAATCAACTTCATATTCTGCACCTACATCAGGTTCAAGACAGGCAATTGTAAGCTATGCATTACAGTTTGTTGGTAATCCATATGTAGCAGGTGGTACAAGCCTTACTAAGGGTGCTGACTGTTCAGGTTTTGTACAGTCTGTATTCAGAGATTGCGGATACAGCCTTCCACGTTCATCAAGAGAACAGGCTGCAGCCGGAAGAGAAGTTTCATTAGATGAGTTACAGCCGGGAGATTTACTTTTCTACTCTAAAGGTGGTTCAATCAACCATGTAGCTCTTTATATTGGTAATGGACAGGTTGTACATGCAAGTACAGAGAGAACAGGTATTAAGATTTCTAATTACAATTACAGAACACCTTGCAAGGCTGTAAGTTTTGTAGATTAAGAATTAAATGATGTATATGACAGGATATAATCCTGAATAAATAGAGCTGTTGTTTTACATTTGATGTAGAACAGCAGCTTTTGTATGTCTTTTAGAGATTATAAATAATGGTGTGGCAGGAATATTAAAACATTAATTAAATTTTAGGAGAACATGAGATGAATGAGAAAATAATGACAAAAACAATAGTTGTATGGTTTGGGGCATTAATTTGCTGTGCTCTTTGGGGAAGTGCGTTTCCATGTATAAAAATAGGTTATAATATGATGAACATAGCTTCTTTTGATACAGCAAGCCAGATTTTATATGCGGGATGCCGATTTACACTCGCTGGAATATTAGCATTAATAATTGGCAGCATCTTAAATAAGAAAATTTTACTGCCGAAGAAATCTTCTTATAAAAAAATTGCTGTCTTAAGTATATTTCAGACTGTTTTACAGTATATGTTTTTTTATATAGGGCTTGCGAACACAAGTGGAATTAAGGCATCTATAATTGAGGGCATGAATGTGTTTGTTGCTTTGATTCTTGCCGGTTATTTTTTTCATCAGGAGAAAGTTACATCAAGAAAACTTATAGGCTGTTTAATAGGTTTTACAGGCGTTGTTATTGTAAATGTTGCCGGAAATGGCATGGATTATTCTTTGAAATTTACAGGAGAAGGGTTTATATTTTTGTCAACTGTAGCATATGCTTTTTCATCTGTTATTATAAAAATGTATTCAAAAGATGAAAACCCTGTAATGCTAAGTGGTTATCAGTTCATGTTTGGTGGAATTATAATGATTATATGTGGCAGCCTGATGGGTGGAAAATTAAATGGTTTTACATTTGTATCGGCCGCAATGCTTTTTTATCTTGCAGTAATATCAGCTGTTGCATACTCCTTATGGAGTATGCTCTTAAAATACAATCCTGTTTCAAAAGTTACGGTATTTGGTTTTATGAACCCTGTATTTGGCGTGATTTTATCGGCAGTTCTGCTTAATGAAATGGGTTCTCTTGGAATAGTAAGTTTTATAGCACTCTGCCTTGTGTGTGTTGGAATCTATGTTGTTAATTCCGGCGCAGACAGCGCCAGATAACAAAATGTGCCAGAAGACCGGATATACAGGCTGTAATAATTTCGGTTACAACAAATGCATACCAGACACCGTCTGATGCAAAGAAACGACTTAAAATAAATGCTAACGGCAGCATAACAATAACATATCGGGACAAAGATATGAGCAAAGATGAAGTACCTTTGCCAAGTCCTTCAAGTACACCGGAGCAGGTTACGGATACTGCTGAAATCACGAATCCTATACTGATTACCTGAAGTGCTTTGCTGCCTGTTTTTATAACATCTGCTTCTGTTGCAAATAATGAAAAGATTTGTTTTGGGAATACCCATGAAAAAATAGTTCCAGCAAGCATTATTCCACAGATAAGAAGCAGAGATGTTTTGAAAATATCTTTAACTCTTTTTGCTTCTTTTGCACCGTAATTGAAGCTTATAATTGGACGTATTCCCTGTATCATGCCATTTGCGGTAAGATAGATAAATGTCTGCAGCTTGTAATAAATACCAAGTACTAATACATATTTTTCTGAAAATTCAGTCAGAATCTGATTTAATACGGAAATCTGGAGAGAAGGAAGAGCAGTATTTAAAGTGGCTGGTATGCCAACCTGATAAAGCCTTCCTATTAATATTTTATCGGCTTTAATGTAATCAGGATGAATTTTTACTGAAACAGGGCGGAGTACTAATATAACAATATAAATAATTAAGGTTACACATTGTCCAATTCCCGTAGCATATGCAGCACCTTTAATTCCCATTGCCGCAAACGGACCGTATCCGAATATCATTAACGGGTCAAGGATAATGTTTGTAACACAGCCGCAAATCATGCTGAACATGGAAACATTCATTTTTCCTACAGACTGAAATATTTTTTCAAGACATATGCCTAGATTTACAATTGTAGAAAATAGAAAAACTCTGTTGGAATAGAGCAGTGCAAGGTCTGAAATTTCAGTGTTATTTGTAAAAAGTTTTAGGAATGGCGGCATTATCAAATTGCATAATACAGTTAGTAAAATTCCATGAATCAGGCTTAGCAGAGTACCAAGTGATGCACTTATATCAGCCTCGCGCTGCTTTTTTGCCCCAAGAAAGTAAGCTATTGCAGCATTTACACCGACACCGAAGCCAATGGCAATAGCGTTAACCATATTTTGAATCGGAAAAACAAGTGAAAGCGCAGTCATCGCATTGTCGCTGATTTTGGCAACAAAATAACTGTCAACAATATTATAGAGAGAATTTACAGCCATTGAAATTACCATAGGCAATGACATTGAAATAATCAATGGTAATATTTTCTTTTCTTTCATAAAATTCTGGTTCATAAAAACTCCTTTCAAACTATGAATCACAGACTTTGTTATAGTGCCCGTATAAATAAAAAGCCACATAGTCACAGTAGCGGCTATGTGGCGAAAAGATGGTATAAAACCCGGAAAAATCCACAAAAATGTTTGTCGGGATTTAGATTAACATAGCAGACATATTTTTGTCAATATATTTTCAGCAAATCAGCCTATACAAATCAGCCATTTTCAATAAATCAGGCATATAGTATGCAGGGCGATTTGCGGCTATGAATCAAGGATTATGGATAATAAATATAATATTAAAACAAATGTAACTGTGCAGATGAACATAAAAAATATATTATATAGGATACGGAGAAATATGAAGAATACACGAAAAATTGAAACAAAAAAATATGAACACATTGTTCACCCATTCCTGCCACTTTATAATGAAGAGTCTGAAATTTTGATTTTAGGAAGTCTTCCATCTGTAAAATCAAGAGAACAGATGTTTTTTTACGGACACCCGCAGAACCGTTTCTGGAAACTTATAAGTGCGTTATTAAATGAAGAGGTGCCTCAGACAATAGATGAAAAGAAAAGTCTGTTGTTAAGAAATCATATTGCGTTGTGGGATACAATCTACAGTTGTGATATTATAGGTTCAAGTGACAGCAGCATAAAAAATGTTGTTCCTACACATTTAGAACAGATTGTAAAAGATTCTAATATAAAGAATATTTACTGTAATGGGAAAACTTCCGGGAAATATTATGAAAAATATCAGGAAAAAA
>CAJJNI010000076.1 GCA_905193085.1 uncultured Lachnospiraceae bacterium
TACGTCCATATCCCCGAAGTACATAACTACCACGATTTGGGCGACTATTACTTAGCCATAAGCTCTTTCATAAGCTCTGCTGCCTCTGAATAAGACAGCTTCATATTTCCTTTGACAGCTGCCTTACATGACATTGTAGCAATCTTATCTAAAATTGTATCAGGAGTTTTTTTCATTGACTCATTGCTTATATCATCAAGCATCTCAAGAAAAATTGATTTTTCATTAAGTCCGTACAAATTTCCCGGAATTGCACGAATTGCATATTCTTTTCCACCAAAAGGCTCAATTTCAAACCCTACCTGCTCAAACTGGCTTCTGTATTCTTCAAGAACCTGTGCTTCGTTTGCAGAAACTGTAATAATAAGCGGTGGATTAAGCATCTGTGATGTGAACTCCTTATTTTTCAAAAGCTTAATCATTCTCTCATATAATACCTTCTCATGAGCCGCATGCTGGTCAATCATATACATTTTATCTTCATACTCAAGAATCCAGTAAGTATCAAATACCTGTCCTATGATTTTTATTTCGTCACGAACCGATTTTTCAACCATATGCTCTTCAAACATAGACATTTGCTTTGTTACTTTCGGATAATTTGTAGTCTCTCTTAAAACCTGTGCCTGGGAAACTGCCTCTTTTTCATCAGCCTTGTACTGAACTTTATTTTTCGACATCAAATCTTTATTATGCGCAAGAACATCATTTTTATTATATACAATTTTATTCTCATTCCCCTTATCAAGCAGAGGTTTCACTTCTTTTGGTTCAGACTCATCAGTTCCTACAGAGGTGATTTCATTTTCGCCGGTTAAAGTTTTTTTATTTTCAATCTGGCTGATTTGATTTTCACCGGTTAGAGCTTCTCTGCCCGCTCTTTCCTGCTCAATTCTCTTTTTTTCAAATGGTTCAGCGGTTTTTGGTATATGCGGCTTTGTTTTGTCTGTTTTTGCCGAATTTTGTTGTTTTAGTAATTTTTTCTTATCTTTGCTGTTTTCCAAATCATCTGACGATATTAGTTCACGATGGCTTAGGCTCTCAAAAATAACATGGTAAAACAGCTGAAACACTTTCTCTTCTTCTGAAAATCTAAGCTCCATCTTTGTAGGGTGAACATTTACATCGACATATTTTCCTTCAAAAGATGCCATTATGACAGTAAACGGATATTTGTGCTGCATAAGAAAATTTTTGTACGCATTTTCTATTGCTTTTGATACTATATTGCTTTTCACATAACGCCCGTTGACAAAGTAATTCTCATACTGGCGGTTTCCTCTTGAAATTAAAGGCTTTCCGATATAGCCTTTGATTTTTGCCTCATCGCTTTCAAATGATATTTCTACAAGATTAGAAGCTATATCTTTTCCGTATATCTGGTAAATTATATCTTTAAGATTACAGTTACCGGAAGTCTGTAATTTTATCTGATTGTTATTTATAAATTTAAACGATATTTCAGGGTGTGACAATGCAAGCTTCTCAACCAGATTCTGAATATAATTTCCTTCTGTCGTTGCAGATTTTAAGAATTTTTTTCTTGCGGGCGTATTATAGAACAAATTTCTTACAATTATTGTTGTCCCTTCAGGAACACCGATTTCTTCAAGTGAAACTTTCTTCCCACCATTTATAAGAAATCTTGAACCGATAAAACTTCCTGCTATCTTAGTTAAAAGCTCTACCTGTGCAACCGCACTTATACTCGATAAAGCTTCTCCCCGAAACCCAAGTGAAGATATTGTATATAAATCTTCTACTTTTCTTATTTTACTTGTAGAGTGACGCAGAAAAGCCATCTCAATCTGCTCTTTTTCTATACCACAGCCATTGTCTGTTATTCTTATAAGGCTTATTCCACCATCTTTAATTTCAACCGTAATTGCAGTTGAACCGGCATCTATGGCATTTTCAACAAGTTCTTTTACAACTGAATATGGTTTTTCGACAACTTCGCCTGCTGCAATTTTATCTATTGTAGTCTGGTCAAGCACCTGAATTTCCGGCATTAAAATCACCACCTGTTCTTAATTTTGTTCTGGAGACTGTAAAGTGTGTTGAGTGCATCTATAGGAGTAAGATTTGCAATATCAAGATTTGTAAGTTCTTCAACTATATCTTCATTTTTTACCGTATCAAACAAAGACATCTGCGTTAAATCTACTTCATCAAGTTTCTTTGATGATTTCTTTTTCTCACCCATTGCTCCTATTTCACGAACCCTCTCGGTTATATCTGTTTTTACAAGCTCCTCAACAAGTTCTTTGGCACGGGTTAAGACACTTTCAGGCACCCCGGCAAGCTTCGCAACCTGGATACCATAACTTTTATCGGCGCCACCCTTTATAATTTTTCGTAAGAAAACTATATCATCACCTTTTTCTTTAACTGCAATGCAGTAATTATTTACGCCGCTAATTTTACCTTCAAGCTCTGTAAGTTCATGATAATGTGTCGCAAACAATGTTTTTGCTCCAAGAATCTTAGTGTTACTTATATGTTCAACAACCGACCATGCAATGCTTAGTCCGTCAAATGTAGAAGTTCCTCTTCCGATTTCGTCAAGAATAATAAGGCTGTCTTTTGTTGCATTACGCAAAATGTTAGCAACTTCAGTCATCTCAACCATGAATGTACTTTGTCCGCTTGCAAGGTCATCAGAAGCACCTACTCTTGTAAATATTCTGTCTGTTATGCATATATTTGCTGATTTTGCAGGAACAAAACAGCCTATATGTGCCATAAGAACAATTAAAGCACTCTGTCTCATATAAGTTGATTTACCAGCCATATTCGGACCTGTTATAATTGACACACGGTTAGAAGCAAGGTCAAGATATGTATCATTTGCTATAAACATATCATTGTTAAGCATCTGTTCTACGACAGGGTGTCTTCCATCTTTTATGTCAATAATTCCTTTAACATTTATCTTTGGTCTTACAAAATTATTTTTTTCAGAAACTACTGCAAGTGAACATATGGCATCTACAAGTGCTATATTATGAGCTGTAGTCTGTATTCTTACTACCTGCTCTGCAATTTTTTCCCTGACCTGTGCGAAAAGCTGATATTCAAGAGAAAACAGTCTCTCTTCCGCACCTAAAATTTTATCTTCAAGCTCTTTTAACTCAGGAGTTATATATCTCTCTGCATTTGTAAGAGTCTGCTTTCTTATATAATTGTCAGGGACCAAATCTTTGTACGAATTTGTAACTTCAATATAATATCCAAATACTTTATTGAATTTAATTCTTAAATTTTTTATTCCTGTCTTTTCTCTTTCTTCGGATTCTAATTTCGCAAGCCAGTCTTTTCCCTCTGTCTTTGCACTTCTAAGCTCGTCTACAACATCATTGTATGAAAGCTTGATTATATTTCCTTCTTTAACTGAAAGCGGCGGGTCATCTTCAATCGCCGAATCTATAAGTTTATATAAATCTTCTAATGCGTCAAAACTATCGCCTATATCTTTTAAAAGACTTTTATTAAACTGCTTTAACATATATGACAATGCCGGGAGCATTGACAGTGATGTCTTAAATGCAATTAAATCTCTCGGATTGGCAGACTGATATGTTATTTTACTTATTAGGCGTTCCAAATCGTATACAGGTCCTAAATATTCCCTTATTTCTTCTCTTGATATGGCTGATAAATTTAACTCTTCAATCGCATCAAGTCTTGACTCGATTTCATTTTTATCTATAAGCGGCTGTTCCACAAAATTGCTCAGTAATCTGGCTCCCATTGCAGTTTTTGTTTTATCAAGCACCCACAGAAGCGAACCTCTCTTCTGCTTTTCTCTTAAAGTCTCTACAAGCTCAAGATTTCTTCTTGTTGAACTGTCAATGACCATATATTTTTCTGTATAATAAGGTGTGATTTTTGTCAGATGTGAAAGCGAATTTTTCTGTGTCTCATACAAATACTGCATAAGTGCTCCTGCCGCTATGACACCGCAATTGTAATCTTTTAATCCAAGTCCTTCAAGCGTTGCCGTCTTAAAATGTGAAGTCAGCGTTCTCTTACAGCCATCATCATCAAAATACCATGAATCAAGAGTATATATACTTATGCCAAGCCTGTTTTTTAAATCTTCTATATCTATTCCACTTACGCAGATAGATTCATTACACACAATTTCAGATGGCATGTATTTATTTATTTCATCAAGAAGCTTACGCTCAGAATCAACCTCTGTCACAAGAAAATCACCTGTTGTAACATCTGTTATTCCAACGCCATATGTATCGGCAATGTAAACAATACACATAAGATAATTATTTTTGGTCTCATCAAGCGCCTGTGTATCAAGATTTGTTCCAGGAGTTACTATTCGTACAACTTCACGCTTTACTAACCCTTTCGCAAGCTTAGGGTCTTCAACCTGCTCACATATAGCCACTTTGTAGCCTTTACCTACAAGTTTGTTTAAATAGCCGTCTACTGAATGGAAAGGCACGCCACACATCGGAGCTCTCTCCTCCAATCCGCAGTCTTTTCCGGTGAGGGTTATCTCTAATTCTTTTGATGCAGTGAGTGCATCATCAAAAAACATCTCATAAAAATCTCCAAGCCGGTAAAATAATATGCAGTCTTTATATTCTTCTTTTGTATTTACATATTGCTGCATCATAGGTGTTAGCTGTCCCATGTTTTCCATCCTTTCAGTACATATCTTTATAAAATAACTGTTTTGTCAAATTGTTTAATATATATTTCTTCTTCATCAGTTCCTTTTATGCTGTCAGCCATTTCAGACGCCATAGATAAAACTGCTGCGTCCTGATAAATATCCGCAATCTTAAAATCAAGTATTCCGCTCTGTCTGATTCCGAAAAAATCTCCCGGTCCTCTTAATTTCAAATCTTCTGACGCAACAAAAAAGCCGTCATTTGATTTATTTAAAATTTCAAGTCTTTCACTGTTTTTACTGTTCTTATTACCCATCATAAAAATGCAGTAAGACTGGTGCTTTCCTCTTCCGACTCTTCCTCTTAGCTGATGAAGCTGTGCAAGCCCAAACCGCTCTGCATTTTCTATAAGCATTACAGTTGCATTCGGAACATTAATTCCAACTTCTATTACAGTCGTAGAAACAAGTATCTGTATGTCATTACGGGCATACGCTTCCATAATCTCATCTTTCTGATTCTGCTTCATCTTGCCGTGTAAATATTCTATTTTAATCTCAGGTGGGAAGTAATTTCTGAGATTTTGCGTGTAATCAATTACATTTTCACCTTCAAAGCATTCACTTTCTTCGACCATCGGACATATTATGTAAACCTGTCTTCCCTCGTTAATCTGCTTTAGCATAAAACTATATGCAGTCTTTCTGTAAGAAACATCTACAACACAGTTTTTTATTGGAAGACGGTTTGCAGGAAGTTCATCAACAACTGACAAATCCATGTCTCCATAAATCATTATTGCAAGTGTTCTCGGAATAGGTGTCGCACTCATAACAAGCACATGCGGATTTTCACCTTTTTCAAAGAAGTTTTTCCTCTGATTTACACCAAAACGGTGCTGTTCATCAGTTATAACAAGTGCAAGATTTTTGTAACTGACACCGTTTTGTATTAAAGCATGGGTTCCGATTATTAAATCAAACTGACCAAGCATTATCCTGTCGTGAATATTTCTTTTTTCTTTTGCAGAAAGAGAACCTGTTAAAAGACAGCATCTGAAATCAAGTCCTGCTGCCTCAAACATTTGTATCACTGACTCATAATGCTGCTTTGCAAGCACCTCTGTCGGTGCCATAAGAGCGCCCTGATATCCGTTTTCCATTACCCTTACTAATGCAAGCAGTGCAAGAATTGTTTTACCTGAGCCTACATCACCCTGGACGAGCCTGTTCATGACATGCCCGCTTAACATATCATTTTCAATTTCTTTATAAACTTTCTGCTGTGCATTTGTAAGCTTATACGGAAGTGAATCACAAAGCGCTTTTGTTTTCTCGTTTTTGCTTAAATCAAAATGATTTTCCTTTAGCTCTTCGTTATCTTTCATGCTTCTTATTTTCAATAAAAAAGAAAAGAACTCATCAAACACAAGCCTTTTTCTTGCATAAATCAAATCTTCTTTTTTTATAGGAAAATGAATACACTGTATTGCATAGTTGTACTCTGCCAGAGAATATTTTTCCCTGACCTGACGCGGAAGTCTGTCTTTTTGTAAATTTAATATTTCTAATGCCTGTTTCATCATCTTTGCAATACTCTGACTTGTAATGCCTTTCGTCAGGGCATATACTGGCTGCATAGTACCTTTAATCCTGTCGTATTCTGCAAAAGTATAAATCTTTGGCTGTTCCATGACAAGGCCTTCCCGTTTTCTTACAACCCTTCCTCTGAATATAAATCTGCTTCCAACGCTTAATTTATTTCTCAAAAAAGGCATCCGAAACCATACCAATTTCAAAGATGCCCCATTTTCATTCAATGTAGCACTTAAAATCTGAAGCTTTGAAGACGGAGCCATTACAGGTCTTTTTGTAATAACTCCTGCCACCGCACAGACTGAATCTTCTGTCACTTTATCAGCTGTAACTGCGTCTTCAACAACATCATATGTTCTTGGATAATATTCCAGCAAATCAGAAATAGTATAAATACCAAGCTTAGCATACAATTTTTCAGTTTTCTCGCCTACACCTTTTAATTTTCCTACTGTATCTTTAATATCCATTATTCTACCGAAACCACATAATAGTATATTGGCTGACCGCCATACTGGAATTCAAAATCACAATCTGTATATTTAGCAGTAAGTTTTTCTTCAAGCTTATTCATATCTTCTTCTGAAACATCTTCTCCTGCATAAACACTTACAAGCTCAGAATCATCATTCATCATTTTTCCAATCATATCAATGGTAGTCTGCTCTATTTCTTTTCCAACTGAAAGTATTCCTTCATCACCGATACCCATAATATCATTCTGATGAATCTCAACACCGTCCATATTAGTGTCTCTTACCGCATATGTTACCTGACCTGTCTTAACATACTTAATATCTTCAAGCATCTGCTCTTCATTTTCTTTGGCAGTTCTGTCAGGCATGAAACCGATAAGTGCAGTAATTCCCTGTGGAACTGTCTTTGTTGGAATTACAACAATATTCTTATCTTCTGTCAAATCTCTTGCCTGATTAGCCGCCATTACAATATTCTTATTGTTAGGGAAAATAAAAACAGTATCAGCATTTACATGCTCAATTGCATTGAGCATATCTTCTGTACTCGGATTCATTGTCTGACCGCCGCTGATTATATAATCAACTCCAAGACCTTCAAATATTTCATTCATGCCTTCGCCGACAGAAACTGAAATAAATCCTACAGGCTTTTTAGGTTCTTCTGCTTTAGGTTCCTCAGATTTTTTGTTCTGTTCTGACATTTTTGATAACTGAAGTCTTTCATTATGTTCTTCTCTCATGTTATCAATCTTCATGCTTGTAAGTGAACCATATGACAAACCTTTCTGTATTGCAAGACCAGGGTCATTAGTATGAACATGCACTTTGACAATTCCTTCATCATCTACCAGAACTATAGAATCACCTAAAGATTCCAGATATGCCTTAAATTCTGCCCTGTCACCTGCAGTATATTCTTTTTCAAGCATAACGATAAATTCAGTACAATATCCAAACTTGATATCGGCAGTATCTATCTGCTCTTTTCCTGCTGCACCGCCACCTCTTACTGTTGCTGCCGGAGTAATATCAAAGTCTGTCTCTTTTCCTGAAAATGCGTCTAAAGCACCCTTTAATACCTCTACAAGTCCCTGTCCGCCAGAGTCTACAACACCGGCCTGTTTTAATACAGGAAGCATTTCAGGGGTTTTCTTAAGAGTCTCTTCTGCTGCACTTACAACTTCCTTAAAGAAAAATTCCAAATCATCTGACTGTTCTGCAACTTCCTTTGCGCGTGTAGCTGCACCCTTTGCTACTGTAAGAATTGTTCCCTCTTTAGGCTTCATAACTGCCTTATATGCACTTTCAACAGCCTTCTGAAAAGCTGCTGCAAATGAATTTACATCTATTTCTTCAAGATTATTAACGCCCTTGGTAAGACCTCTTAAAAGCTGTGATAAAATAACACCTGAATTTCCTCTTGCACCTCTTAATGAGCCAAAAGAAATAGCTTTACAGACATCTTCCATTGCATATGGTTCTGACAATGCCGCAACTTCCTTTGCAGCAGCCATAATTGTTAATGACATATTTGTTCCTGTATCTCCGTCCGGAACAGGAAAAACATTTAATTCATTAATCCATTCTTTTTTTGATTCAAGTCTTTTTGCACCTGCTAAAAACATCTTTGCAAATGTTTCAACAGAAATTGTACCAGTTGACACTTATTGTTCCTCCTTAGCCTAATCGATGACTCTTACGCCTTCGACAAGAATATTGATTTTTGCTATTTTCATTCCGGTAAATTTCTCCACTCTCATCCGGACATGCTGAATAAGATTTTCTGTAACTGCTGAAATATTAACACCATATGCTACAATAACATGAAAGTCAAGCTCTATTCCATCAGGAGTAATATTTACATTAATACCCTGTGTAAGACTGTCTTTTCTAAGAAGACGGACAATACCATCTTTAACATTGACCATAGCCATACCGACAATACCAAAACTCTCAATTACAACTGAACCGGCATATTTTGCAATAACATCCGTATCAATCTTAACATTGCCCAAATCAGTTTTAAACTGGCTTTTCATAATAATACCTCCATTCTATAATTAAGACCCTTTCTTTGGTTCTTTTAATCATACTGGATATATACATATAACAATCCGTATACAATAGTATACCTTGTTTTTCACAAAAAAGAAATAGCAAATACGAAAAAATTTTTCAAAAAATAAAATTTTTCTCTTGCATTATGTCAAATATTCTGATAGAATGTATTCGTTGTGAGTTTGTCACATGTAAAGATAAGCACACATAGACGAAAAGCTTTGCTTTTAACATCTATACTTGAAGGAGGTGCGGTTAAAATGGCAAAATGTGCAATTTGTGAAAAAGCAGCTCACTTTGGAAACAATGTGAGTCATTCTCATAGAAGATCAAACAAAATGTGGAAGGCTAATGTAAAGTCTGTTCGTGTTAAAGTTAACGGAGCTAATCAGAGAATGTATGTATGTACTTCATGTTTAAGATCCGGCAAAGTTGAAAGAGCTTAATTGGAAACTAAAACAGCCATTCCGGTAATTTCCGGGGTGGCTGTTTTTTGTATGTTGAAATTATACTTGCAGACCCGTCAACCCGTTAGTTTCATCTAACAACAGAACAGATTATAGCCAAGCAGAATAAGTATTATTATAACGAGCACATGGATTATGATGCTTTCAATAAATAATGCAATTATAAGTCCAATTGCTATCCAGAAAGAAATAAAGCCGCACATTCTTTTCATTTAAGCCCACACCCATAAATACTCTTACTATATTATATGAGCAAAATGAAAATAAAGCACAGCTTTTATCCTTTGTTTAAACATCATAATTGGGGACTTTTGACACCGGCATCATATTTATGTTATTCTTCTGATTTTTCATCTTCCTGTATATCAGAAAAATCAATTTCATCGTCTTTATCTTTGCTGAATCTGTTTACAAGATCCGGCACCATATCAAGAATCTTTGTGATTCCGTCCTGATTTTTAATATTTACAAGCTTTGTATTTCCGTTCTGGATTACAAGAACGGCACTCGGTGTTATTTTTCCACCCATACCGCCTCCGGCATTATCTTTATAAGTTGTCTGATTTGTCTTTCCTGTAGAAAATGCACCGGCACCAACGCCAAATGTGGCCTCAATTAAAGGAAGTATAATTGTATCACCTATATGAACTGCATCTCCTACTACAGTTTTAGTAGAAATAAAACTGTCCATTCCTTTAAACAGAGATTGTACTGTATCGTTAAAACTATTATTTGCCATTGTATTTCCTCCTTAAATATGCAACATCTTTATTAAATAAATAATACCATATAAGTTTTGCTATATGGCACAATCTTATTTTTCCTTTTAAAACAGCAACACCTTCTGCATAAACCTCTTCTGCTTCAAAATCAGGTCTTGCAACAATAAACTGACCGCTCATTCCATTAAAAGCACAGACTGCACCAAGAATCTTACCGGTTA
>CAJJNI010000077.1 GCA_905193085.1 uncultured Lachnospiraceae bacterium
TATCGGCACAGTATTTTTCAAAGTATGCCGCATATTTTTTCTTGTGAAAATATTGCTTTAGGTCAGTATTATCTGCTATGAGTTTTATCGCATTCTCATTTAATAATTCATTATTCAATAGTATCACCTCATGTCTGGAATTTGTAATATTCAAAGTAACCTCAAATATAATATCAAAAGTTATGTTAAAAGAAACCTTAAAATTCGTGTTTTAATAATTCTGATAATTCATAATGTAGCAGAAGGGACTACTTAACTTATATAAGCAGTCCCTTCTCTATGTATCTAAAGCATCTTTAAGATACGATGCGTTCTGGATTCTAGAATTCCGGCTCAATCAAACCGTATGTATTTCCTTTTCGCTTATAAACAACATTGACTTCGTCTGTCTCTGCGTTTAAGAATACGAAGAAATTATGTCCTAATAAATCCATCTGTACACATGCATCTTCCGGATACATTGGTTTGATTCCAAATCTCTTTGTACGAATGATTTCGATTTCATCATTATCTTCATAGTCTTTATCAATATATTCCTGGCTGAATTCTAAATTACCGCCAGCCTGCTTCTTGTCAACGATACGGTTCTTATATTTCTTTAACTGTCTTTCGATAATCTCTTCAACAAGGTCTATAGAAACATACATATCATTGCTTGTCTGCTCTGAACGGATTATATTACCTTTAACCGGGATAGTAATTTCAATTTTCTGACGTTCTTTTTCAACGCTTAAAGTAACATGTACCTGTGTATCCTCTGTAAAATATCTTTCAAGTTTTCCAATCTTTTCATAAATTGCTGATTTTAAACCATCGGTAATCTCAATATTTCTTCCTGTAATTACATATTTCATTGTGTCCAACTCCTTTTTTGTTTACTATAACAAGTACGGATTAGAAATTCATATTATGTAACAGTCATATAATAGAAGATAATATAATAAGAATATATATGTGTCATATGTATTACTTACCATATTGGTATGCTGTTATATAACAATTCTGTATGTCTGTAATTGTTATAGTCCGTGTAAAATCATTTTTACATTGGGTTTTACTAGATGTAAATATTATAACACATTTTGAAAAAAACACAAGCGTTTTTATACAAAATGCACTAAAAATGTAATGTCTGGGTATATAGCATTCTCAAAGCCACAGTTATTCTGGATTTTTGCATTATGTGTGTACCTTACTCTGACGGGGGTGTAATTTTTTTACCTTTTTTGATAAAATTTTGACTTTGTTTATAATTTGTTTAGATATATAATAACATCAATCTAGTAAAGGAGGGATATACATGGATAAAATCAAAAACAATGCAGTTGTCAGAAAAATAGGATTTAACAAAATTGTGTTGTGTTTAGTCATAGTAGTTATGTATATAATGTTCGCAGCTTTAAGCTCATCATTTGTAAACTACCATAGAATAATCAGCGCACTTAATTATGCATATTTTCTTGGCTTTCTGGCATTGGGTGTTACTTTCGTAATAGGAACCGGAGGAATTGATTTTTCCATTGGTCCTGTAATGTTTTGCAGTGTTTTAGTATCAGGTTATTTACTCGGACAATATGGCTGGTCACTTCCTGTCTGCCTGATAGTAACAATATTGATTGGAGCCGCATTTGGATGTTTCAACGGATTTATGGTTTCCTACTGTAAGGTGCCTCCATTCATTGTTTCGATGGCGAGCATGCAGATAGCAAAAGGTGCCGCATCAGTATTTACTAAGACACAGACAGTAAGCTGGCCACAGAGTATGCAGGCAAATGGTTGGTACAGAAATCTTGTTAAATACAGATTAAACGGAACAGTTATTCCAACCGGTGTTATTTGTCTTTTAGTAGTTGCAATTATTTGTGCAATTATTCTTAATAAGACAAAAACAGGACGTTACATACTTTGTCTTGGTTCTAATAAAGAAGCTGTAAGACTTTCAGGTGTTAATGTGAAGAAATACGAAATGCTGGCATATCTCATATGCGGTATATTAGTTGGTATCGCAGGAATATTCTTTGTAGGTGCATACACAACAGTTCAGCCGGGATTAGGAGACCAATATAACAATGAAGCTATTGCAGCGGCTGTTATGGGCGGTACTTCAATGGCAGGCGGTGTTGCTTCAATCGGTGGAACAATAATTGGTGTTCTTATTATCGCACTCCTTCAGGAAGGTATCCTTGCAGTCGGCCTTACAAAAGATTACCAGCTTGTAGTTACAGGTCTTATCGTAATTGTAGCCGTAGCAATTGATATCGTTTCAAGAAGAAAGAAAAACTAATTAGACAGCATGTAAAGAAAATAAATCCCAGAAAGGAGCGGGATATATGGGTGAAGTAATTTTAACGATGAAAGGCATCGATAAATCATTTCCGGGAGTACATGCGCTGAATCATGTTGATTTGGAAATAAGAAAGGGCGAGGTTCATGCTCTTATGGGCGAGAATGGTGCCGGAAAATCAACATTGATGAAAGTATTAACCGGTATATATACAAAGGACGAAGGAACAATAACCTATGAAGGGAAAGAAATAGAATTTTCTAATCCAAGGGAAGCTCAGGATGCCGGAGTTGTAATTGTTCATCAGGAATTAAATATGATGGGTCATCTTACTGTAGCCCAGAACATATTTGCAGGCAGGGAATTTAAGAAGGGCATGTTCGTAGATGATGCGAAGATGATATCGGAAGCGAGAAAATTATTTGACAGAATGTGTATTGATATTGATCCGACAGAAATTATGAGTAATTTAACAGTTGGAAAACAGCAGATGTGTGAAATCGCCAAAGCAATATCACATGATTGTAAAGTAATTATATTTGATGAACCTTCTGCTGCCCTGACAGAGTCTGAAATTCAGGAATTATTTAAAATAATCAGAGATTTAAAAGCAAGAGATATGGGAATTGTATATATCTCCCATCGTATGGATGAGATAAAAGTTATTACTGACAGAGTAACCGTAATGCGTGATGGTACATATGTTGGAACTCTTATTACAGAAGAATCAACAAAAGATGACATTATAAATATGATGGTTGGTCGTGTAATTTACGAAGATCCGAAATCACAGAGTAATGTTAAACCTGATGCGCCTGTAGTATTAAAAGTAGAACATTTAAATGCGGGCAGTATGGTTAAAGATGTAAGCTTTGAGTTAAGAAAAGGTGAAATTCTTGGTTTCTCAGGACTTATGGGAGCAGGAAGAACAGAAATGGCAAGAGCTTTATTTGGTGCCGATCCTAAAGACGGTGGTGATATTTATATAAATGGAGAACATGTGATTATTCATAATCCAAAAGATGCTGTTAAAAACGGTATTGGTTATCTTTCAGAAGACAGAAAACGATTTGGTATAGTAACTGGTAAATCAGTTGCAGAAAATTCCACAATGGCAACCCTTGATAAATATTCAAACGGAATATTCATCAATAAGAAAAAAGAGAGACAGGTTGCAGAGGAATATGTTAAGAGTCTTGCAACAAAAACTCCTTCAGTTGACCAATTGGTTGTTAACCTGTCAGGTGGTAATCAGCAGAAAGTAGTTATCGCAAAATGGCTTATAAGAGATTGTGAAATCCTTATATTTGATGAGCCTACACGAGGAATTGATGTTGGTGCTAAGAGTGAAATTTATCATTTGATGAACCAGCTTGTTGAACAGGGTAAATCGATTATTATGATATCCTCAGAAATGACAGAAATTTTAAGAATGAGCGACCGTATTGTCGTTATGTGTGAAGGCAAGAAGACTGCAGAGATAGATATTGCAGATGCAACACAGGAAAAGATAATGCACGCAGCGACACTTAGAGAATAGGGGGTGGCATAATGAAGAATAATACTTTAGTTAAAAAGATTGGAACTCAAAAAATTATTGTAGCGGTTATACTACTGCTCCTCATAATATTTTTTAGTATTGCAAATCCTTCATTCAGGAAATATACAACATTTTTAAGTCTTATGGGCTACACATACTATATTGCGTTTATGGCAATAGGTGTAACATTTCCACTTCTTACAGGTGGTGTTGATTTATCAATTGGTACCGGTCTTGTGTGTTACGCACTTGCAGGTGGATATCTTGTAGTATACAGTGGTCTTCCTGTATGGCTTGGATTACTCGTTACAATATTATTTGGTGTAGTAATTGGTTTGTTTAATGGATTTGTAATATCAGTATTGGATTTGCCTCCATTTCTGGCAACATTGTGTACCTGTATGATAACAAGAGGTTTAGGTTCAATATGCTCAAAAGGTTTTGGTATTCCATGGCCGAACGGTACTGATAAAGGTGCATGGTTCAGAAATTTATTTAAGATGCATGTTGGTGGCAGAGATATTCCTATAGGAATTATATGGGTTATATTAGCAGTTATAATAATGTCGGTAATATTAAATCATACAAAAACAGGACGTTATATATTGGCTATCGGTTCGAATAAAGAAGCCGCAAGATTATGTGGTATAAATGTTGTAAGATATCAGATTACAGCTTATGTAATATCAGGTTTCTTTGCAGGCCTTGCAGGTGTTGCATATGCAGCTTCATTCGCAAGTATATATGCAGGAACCGGAGCCGGAATGGAACTTGATGCAATTGGAGCAGCAATCATTGGTGGTGTTTCAACTACAGGTGGTGCCGGAACAGTAACAGGAACTATACTTGGTGTATTTATTATGTCAGTTTTAAAAACCGGTCTTCCGTATATTGGACTTCAGGCTAACTGGCAGCAGATAATTATCGGTATTGTTTTAATAGCAGCAGTACTTGTTGATATTGTAAGATCTAATAAGAGAAAAAGAGCTTGATTAAGCTCACAAAAAGAAATAAAACTATAAATAATTTATTTAAGGAGGAATAAGTATGAGAAGACGAAAAATTTTAGCAGGTGTATTAGCGGGACTTATGGCAATGACAATGCTCGGAGGCTGTGGCTCAAGCTCAAACAAAAGTGATGGAGGGAAATTAAAATTTGAAATCGTTTCAAAAGGTTTCCAGTCAACATACTGGCAGGCAGTTTACAAAGGTGCATGTGCAAAAGCTGATGAACTTGGAGTAGAAATCAACATGGTTGGTCCTAACTCAGAATCAGATGTAGCCGACCAGGTACAGATGTTAAACAGTGCTATAAATGCACAGCCACCAGCAATTGGTCTTGCTGCTCTTGACACAAGTGCATGTCTTGATGCAATTCAGCAGGCAATGGATTCAGACATTCCGATTATCGGTTTTGACTCAGGTGTTCCAGATGCTCCGGAAGGTGCAGTTTATGCTAATGCAGCAACAGACAACTATGCAGCAGGTGGAGTTGCAGCAGATGGAATGTATGAAGGAATCAAAGATAAACTTGGAAATGGTCAGGTTAGAATTGGTGAAGTTAATCAGGATGCAACATCAGAATCAATTACACAGAGAGGTCTTGGATTCATTGATAAAATGATTGATTTACTTACAAAAGACGGTTATAAAGTATATGTTACAGGTAATGATTTATATGTAAACGGTTGTAAAGGCTCTACAGCAAAAGAAGCAGACGCAGATGTTATTATTGAAGTAGCAGTTCCTGCAGAGACTACAACAGCATCTTGCCAGCAGGTAGCAGAACCTGTTATGACAAAGAAAGATACAATCGCAGTATTTGGTTCAAATCAGGTTTCAGCAGAAGGTATCGTAAATGCTAACGAAACATTAAAAGTATGTAAACCAGATGGTATTATAGCAGTAGGTTTTGACTCTGGTTCAGTTTTAAAAGCTGCTATTAAAGACCAGACATTATATGGTGCAGTAACACAGTCTCCTGTATCAATTGGTGAATGTCTTGTACAGCTTCTCTATGATGCAGCAAATGGTAAAGAAGTAAAAGATGTAGATACAGGTTGTGCATGGTACAACAGTGAAAACATTGAGGATGAAGAAATTGCACAGAACTTATACGACTAACCGATAAAAGAATAAATGTTTAGAATATCACATTAGTTTGATAGATTATCTCCCTCGCAGGCTGCATATTATCATTGCTTACATAGCTTTGGTAATATGCAGCTTTTGCTTTTGTTATCATGAATTATATTACTGCTCCAGGAAAGAAAATAATGATTTCTGACCGGCATCAGTGTACATATCATCTAAAGTAATTAATTCACAGCCGGAATCAATATAGGTATCATATTTAAGGCCTTTTGCAATTTTATAAGCTGTTTCTATGCCAAGATATCCCATATTAAAAGGCTTTTGAATAACTATTGCACAAAAGACATTTTCCTCAAGGAGATTGACTGCTGCAATTGAATTATCAAATCCGATTATTTTTACTTTATTTGTCAGGCCGAGGTCTTTGATTGCCCTTCCTGCACCAACTGCTGAATATTCATTAAGACCGGCTATCAGGGTTATATCAGGTCTTCGTTGAAGAAGAGCTTTTGTTTCATTATAGGCAGTTGTAAAATCTGAGTAACTGTATACTACATCAACGATTTGATTTTGGTGTTTTCCTAATGCTTTTCTGAAACCTTTTTCTCGTTCTATGGAAGTAGAAGCACCCGGCACATGAGATACAATGGCTATTTTAGTTGAATCATCAATTAGATTTAACGCATAGTATCCCATTTGTTTGCCGCCTTCAACATTGTCAGAGGATACAGAAGCGGTCTGAATATTTGAAGATATCGTTGAGTCAATTAAAACTATGGGTATTTTGTATAATGATTTTATTTTTTCAAGTGTTTCGTTTGATTCTGTATTTGAAATAGGTGACAGGGCAATTACATCAGGTTTTTCTTTTGCGGCTTTTAATAAAAGTTCATTTTGTTTTTCATAGTCAGATTCATTATCAGGAGCATATATTGTAAGGTTAATATTATATTCTGATGCTGCCATCTGCGCTCCCTGCATAAGTGTTGTCCAAAAGTCGTTAGACGAATCCTGAATTTTAGGAATATAAATTACAGAAATGCTTTCAGCTTTTTGAGGCTGCGATATAAGGAAAAATATAATACATATTATGATACATAATACAGGTATAAAAATCAGTTTTCTTAATTTTGTCATTGTGTTCTCCTTGTTGTGGCAGGTATATGAATATATACAGTAGTTCCGTGGTCTTTTTCACTTTCAAAAGTAAGACCGTATTCAGGTGCATAATAAAGGTGAAGACGGTTTTGTATATTATTTATGCCAACTCCGGTAGAGTTTTTGGAGTGTGGTTTATCATCAAATATATGTTCAAGCGTTTCTTCATCCATTCCAACTCCGTCGTCAGAAACAACAATATAAATATCATCATTTTCTTTGTAACCGTCAATCCAAAGATTACCCGGAGAGTCCTTATATTTGAGCCCGTGGTAAATTGCATTTTCAACAAGAGGCTGTATAATAAGCTTTACAATCTGATAGTTCAGAATGTTTTCTTCAATGTTAATATGATAATCCATAGTATCTTTGTAACGCATTTTCTGTATTGTAAGATAAGATTTTACATATTCTATTTCCTGGCTTATTGTAACAATTTCATCATCATTGCTTATACTTTGGCGAAACAGTTTTGCAAGTGCTGATGTCATTAAAACTACTTTTTTGTTTTCGCCGGTTTCTGCCATCCATATGATTGAATCAAGTGTGTTATAAAGAAAATGAGGTTTTATCTGTGATTGAAGTGCTTTTAGTTCACTTTTCCTTTTCTGGCGCTGCACTTCGGTATTTGTATCTATGAGAGATTGTATTTTTAATGCCATAATATTAAATGAATGGCGGAGGGAACCAATTTCATTCATATTTTTCTGTTCAGTTTCAGGAACAATTGCTGTTTCAAATTCACCCTGTTCAACCTTGCTCATTGAGGCTTGAAGTTGTCGGATAGGTTCTGTTATTTTCTGTGACAGAATACCTGAAATTAAAAATGCAATTACGAACAATAAAAGTGCAGTCAGTATATAAATAATCTGGGTTTGTTTTTGCATATGGTTAAGTTCATTTAAATCCGCAACGCCAACTACTGTCCAGTTTGTTTTCCTTGAGGTTGATACGGTATACAGCTTCTTTGAACCGTCAACCGTAGTAACAAATGAGTTTTCAGACGGTGGAAGAGAGGTTATTTTATCGATACATTCAGTTTTTAAGTTGCTGTACAATAACTGTCGTTTTGGGTGGTAAATAAGATTGCCATTTTCATCTATTATAAAAAGATATCCCTGTTTACCAAGATTTATATTATCACACAATTCCCGGATTTTGTGGTAATTTAAGTCAATGAAGACAAAACCGTCTGCGTTATTTGTATAAGGATTTGTAAGCTGGTTGCTTAATGTGATAACCCATGTGTATTTATTGTTAATCAATGTCTGGACATGTGATGATGAGAGGTAGGTTACTTTTCTTGACGAAACAGTTTCCTTGTACCAGTCAAGTTTTTCAAGTTCTATGTGTGGATTGAGTGTATCTTTGCCGTCATTGAAAAGATATAAATCATCAGAGCGGTAAATACCTATATTTCTGATGTCAGTCTGTGAATTTTTTAAAGTGTTCAGCTGTTCAATTATTGCATTTTTCCTTATTTCTTTTTCGGATTCATTCTCATCATCATTAAATAAATACTCTGATACATCACTGTTTCTTGTAATCATTATGGAAATATTTTTCATATATTGTATGTATGAATCAATATCCGAATTTACCTGTCTGACAAGCTGTGATGTGTAATCAGTCGAATTTCTGATAATAGCCTGTTTTGTGTAATTTAAAGACAGAAAAAGAAATATAAAAAGTGCAATAATTATAAGCAGTGAAAATGAAAATAGAATATATGTTCGTATGCTCTTAAATGATTTTACTAGTTTCACTGAAAAAAAATTATAAACATTTTCTTTTATATCCGATAGTTTCAATGTTAATCTCCTTGTTGTGAATTGCTTTTTATAAATTCAGTTGGTGTCATGCCTGAATATTTTTTAAAGGCAATGCCGAAATAGTGAGAGTCTGTAAAACCGACCTTTTCAGCTATTTCATAACTTTTTAAACTTGTCTGAATCATAAGTTCTTTGGCAGCTTCCATGCGCATTCTTGTAAGTGCCTCTACAAATGTTTCACCGGTATTTGTCTTAAATACACTGCTGAATCTGCTTGTGCTCATTCCGAGGTGGGAGCAGATATCGGAAAGTGACAAATCAGGGTTGTTGTAATTTTCTTTGATAAATGTAAGTGCAAGGTTTGCCTGATTCTGATTATAATCTTCATGTTTTGAATGTATTGTTGCGGCTGCCTTGTGACAGAAAGTTTTCATGCACTCATCAATGTCATTAAGAGGCTCGTCTGAGGCAAGCGCATCTAACAAATTTTGTTCATCATTTAAAATTTCATCTGTATTAAACATGCTTTGTTCCAGAAAATTCATAATGGATAATATTACAGACTGAATATCAAGTATTGCCTTTGGTCTGGACATATGGTGTTGTTTTAACAGTTCAATAAATTTTTCGATAAGAAAATCAAGCTCATCAATCTGATTTTTTTTAATGCACATTAAAATATTGTTTGTCCATTCAGTGCGGTTTATCGGTGCAAATTTATTGTCATTTTTATATTCTGAATAGTTAATTATTCTGTTATTTCCGGACAGGAAGAAGTTTTCTTTTAAAGCCTGTGCGCTTTGATAAGATACGGAAAGCTTGTGTAATGAAAAAACAGGTTTTCCGATGCTTATATTTAGTCGTATTGACAATAATTTTGTCGCAAGAGAATGTATTTCACTGCATAAATTAGCGGAAATATCCCCTACTTTTGTCATTGTATCAGCTGAAAAATACGCAATGGTAACATTGCCTGAATCCTGGATAACTTCACCTGCTTTCATTGATGTTATTATGTCTTTGGCAGTTGAAAACAGGGAAAAATATGACAGTGCATCTAAAGGCATACTTGTTCCGTCTTCTGATTTTTGTGGAAGTGCCTCAAAAATTGCACAACAGTAATAAGGTCCGTCAAGGTTAGGCTGAAATTCTTCTAATTTCTGTGAAATATAATCCGCACTCATTGAGTTTGGCACGATTAAATTTGCAAAGAATCTGTTTTTAATATTAGAAAGGTTTTCATCATAAATCTGTTTTATTTTGTTTATATAATCTTCTTTTTTAGTTTTTTCATCTAA
>CAJJNI010000078.1 GCA_905193085.1 uncultured Lachnospiraceae bacterium
ACAGATACTTCCACATTACTTCCATGAAATACACTAATTTTTTCCATAAATGCCCTCCTCTTTTTTAGCACCCCACTACTCTGTAATACGGGCATATATCCTCAAAATGTCCGTCTTTCATTAAAAAACCACCCGGAATTACACCAAGCTGTTTAAAGCCGAGTCTCTCATACAGATGTCTTGCATGTATGTTAGTTGCAACTACCGCATTGAACTGTAGTATTCTGAAACCATGATTTTCTGCTTCGATTAAACAATCCTTTACAAGTTTTTCGCCTATATGAAGTCCTCTGCTGTCTTTGGATACCGCATAACTTGCATTGCATATATGCCCACATCTTCCTACATTATTCGGGTGGAGAATATACATTCCATAAATTCTACCGTCATCAACGCCTTTTGCAACACCACAGTAAGTCTGCTCAGTAAAAAAAGCTGCACCGCTTTCTTTAGTTAATATCTCTGTCTGTGGAAATGCAATTCCGTCTTCTACAACTTCATTCCAGATTCGCACCATTTCCTCAACATCTTCATCATTATAAGCTTTTACCTGTACATTCATTTTTGATTCCTCCGGTATTGTAAATAAATTATCTGACTCTGTTATGCTATTTTCACCCATTTTATTATTATACTATTTCACGTATTTGTCTTGTCAGGCTACTTCATGTATTTTGTCATGCTACTTTCATGCACTTTGTCTTATTATGTCAGTCCCAAAAGTTTTATTGTTACGCTATTTTCATGCATTTGTCTTGTTACTCTATTTCCACGCATTTTATTTTATTAATTATTTACTCTTTTCTTTCTTAAGAAACTGCCTGTAAAAAATTATTCCCATCAATGTTGTTAAAATTTCAGTTACCGGAAATGTGCACCAGAAAAAATTCAGCCCAAACTTTGCACATATATAACCAGGCGGCACAAATAAAACGACTGTTCTTACGATTGTAAGAAGCGAACTTCTGACTGCATAACCGGTTGCCTGCAAAATCTTTGTCCATGAGCTTTCCAAAAATAACCCTACTGCGGCAACACACAACAGCAAATATTATCCACAGAAAAAGTGCAAGCGGTGTAGCTATTCCACCGATTTCATCAGCCTTATCTTTTTTATTTATTCCTAAATAGTATGCCATACTGGTATTTACACCAACACCTGTTCAAACCGCAAACGCTATCACAAGAAGCTGAATGGGATAGATAATTGATAACGCAGTAAGTCCTTCAGCAGAATATTCTCCGACAAACAAACTGTCAACAAGATTATACAATGCCTGTATAAGCTGCGCAAGCATAACAGGCGGCGCTACCTTTAGCAAAAGTCTGCTTATTTTCTCAGTTCCATAAGCATTACTGTCTGCATGCATTTTACTTTACCTCTAATCTTTTATGTAATTCTCTCATTCCTTCAACCTCGTCACAAACCGGTTTAAGATTGCAGCTCCTGCAGTCCATAACAAGATTGTTAAAAATTTTATCCAGTGATTTTGTTATATCTTCCATTGAAGATGCATATTGTGCAAGCTTATCATATGGAAAATCTTTATTAGTTATAAATATAATTTTAACCGCTTTAACTTCTTTATGTTTATGATAAGCATCTATAAATGTACCGCCAACAGCAGCAAAATTCAAGCCTAAATCAACTGCCTGCCTGCTTATCCTCACAGGTTCCCTTGATGCAGAAGTTGAAATACGCATCATAAAACCTTTAGGATAAACATGGTATCTTGTATAATCAATCCTCTGCATGGCACTGTAAGCCTTCTGATTATCAGTCCATTCTGAATCATCAATTTTTAACATTGTCACTCTCGCATAAGGAGTATCCGATTTAATTTCCGAAATATCATCTCCGACAACAACAACTTCATCTTCAAAATTAATATCAGAAGTAAATGCCAGTGCACTTACCGCCGGCATCATCATGCCGCCAAGCTCATATGCCATGTCACTTCTTAAAATTATTTTCTGCTCATCTTCAATATCCCATGAAGAAATGTCTTTCTTTTTATATGTTGTCATGTTAGTATTTTCTAACAAATTTAAGCATTTATTAATTATATCATCATAAAGCTTCATTATCATAAACCTCAGTCAGAATTTTTAGTTCTTTTCTTTTTCTTCCAGTCATAATATTTCATCATGACCGGTGTCATCTTTGCCGCAAATTTCATATCCAGGTTAAAGAAATAAATTATCAGGCTCAGCAAAAATAATACGACAAAAATTATAGCCAAAATAAGTAATATCTTTACTACAAGCATTCAAACTGCCTCCTATCTGCTCTTGTGTCTTGCAAATTCTGCTGCGCCTAGTGCCCCCATAAGCTGTGGGTCGATTTCCAAATCTATTACTTTAAGTTTCAGCACTTTCTCTATCGCAGCCTTGAGACCGTCATTTTTTGCACAGCCACCTGTAAGGGTTATGCTGTCTACTGCTCCTGCTTTCTTTGCCATAACAAAACACCTTTTTGCAACTGACATTTCTATTCCCGCCGCAATTTCTTCCATAGGTTTTCCTTCACCGACAAGGGAAATGACTTCACTCTCAGCAAAAACCGTACACTGTGCTGTAATTGGAATTACATTTTTTGCTTTTAAGGCAAGCTTTGAAAATTCATCAAGTGGCATCTCAAATGCATTTGCCATCGCCTCGAAAAAACGACCTGTTCCGGCCGCACATTTATCATTCATTGCAAAGTTAAGAACTGTTCCATCTGTATCAATCGCAATTCCTTTAACATCTTGTCCACCTATATCAATAACTGCCTTAACTTCAGGATTGGAAACATGCACTCCCATCGCATGACAGCTTATCTCTGATATATTTTCATCTGCAAACGGTACTTTATTTCGTCCATAACCTGTACCAATCAGATAAGCTAAATCTTGTGCTGAATTTAAATCATCTATCTTTGATACTGCTTCATCAAGTGCGTCTTTAGCACTTAATACCGGGTTAATTCTGCTCTTTTTTGTAACAGATGACTTAATTTCTCCATTTTCATCTATAATTACGCATTTTGTATATGTACTTCCGGCATCACAGCCTCCATAATATTTCATATAACTGCCTCCTACCACGCATTTTCATCATTAAAATCTTCAAGTGTCTCATCAAGCGGTTCTTCTCTTAAAACCGTACGCATATAACGGTTTACTTCTGTACGCATATCTTTTCTTCCGGCACCTCTTGCGTCCATAAGACTGTGCGTTACCCACACAAGATGTATGCCATGCTTTCTTGCTTCTTCCTCAAAAAGTCCATGATAACCTGACATCGATTTACATCCCATGTGTGAATACATAATTACCATATCTGCATTGAAAAATTCACAGTATCTCCAAAGGTCAGCTACACCGACTTCATAGCCACCGTTTGAGCGGCTTCTCATTATCATTTTTTCATACAGATAAGCAAGATCATACACCGCTTTATCTTTATCTTCAGTATTTATCATTCTTGTTGAACACAGTGTAAGCATATCAATCAACGGTACAATTCCCCAGCAGTTTGTAAGCCAGCCGGCAAAAGCTGTATAATATGCGGCCTGAACACCCCATGTTATCGCCCTGTGACGCAGCTGCTTAGCACATGGTTCTTTCTTTTTGTAACCGTTCATAACAAGATTTGTTAATTTAATATCACGCTTTAAAAATTCATCTTCTCTTCCGCCTGCTGCCATATATGCCGCATAACGGTAAAGAGAAAGACTGTTATCTGTAAACTGCGGATAATCTGTACGGGAAATTTCATACCATTCAAGCAAATGCTCAGTCTCTTTATTAAATGTTTTCATACTTTCAAAAAACGCATTCCAGTCAAATTTTTCGCCTGTATGTTTCTCGATAAATGCTATCGCATTAAGTATTTCTTCAGCCGCATACTGCTGCACGCTGTCCTCGGCATGCCTGATTGGAACTGCAAGCTGAAATGTCGGCAGATTCATAAATGAAGCTTCAACACCATTTCCCATAAGACTTCCATCACATGTTGTATTACACTGTATTGCACATTTTCCGATTTTCGGATAGTCACCTTCAATTGCAACACCAAGTTCCGCCGCCGGCATAGGACAAACATCGTTAGGTATACCGTACTCCTGAGCCGCATCTATGTAATACAAAAGGCTGTCCTGTGACATCATGGCGCATGTATATACCGCCGGAACTTCAACTGATGCCCACTTAAGATTCGGAAAACCGTTCATTAATTCACTCATCATATTTTCATCAAAAAGGACTATTTTGTCATTGAGTTCTTTATCATTTCCAAGCTCAGGGTCAGCCTTAAACATTGTGCCAAGACTTTTACACATGTCAGTCACAACTAACTCAAGCGAGGTTCTTGTTATTCGAAGCTGGGTTCCTCTTAAGCCTTCCGTATGCCTGTCAAAAAAATCAGGTACCGCCAGATAATTTACCATCCATCTGTACCTGAAAAAACCTTTTAAATTATAAGGTTTAATCATAAATTTAATCAGCACTTTCCAGATTCCAAGCCAGTGAACATAGTCATACCATGTATCTTTAATTCCACGCCATTCTCTGCGCCGCTTAGCTTTTTTTCCACAATAAAATTTTCCAATCTTTTCACTACCAATTGCTTTTCCCATAAATAAACTTTCCTTTCAAACTCTAAGAAATCAATACCCCTGCTAACTACCCGCATAAATCAAAATATTTTTGACAATTATTTAATTCCTTAATCTCAGTAACTTTATCCATGTCTGAACTTATTTTTCCAAATTTAATCCACATTAATCTATACTTTATCCTGCTTCTTAAATTCTATACTTTCAACAAATGCCTGGACTCTTGTTCTTAATTGTCCTGAATTTCCAACAACATAAGGCCTGTCGACTGACAATACCGGATAATTAAACTTTTCACGCATGGCTCTGCCCGCAAAAGCTCTCTCATAACCCCAGTAGTCACAGAATTTTATCTGCTCATAAATTATTCCGTCTGCCTTATATTCTTTGGCAAGTTTATCCATGTATGTCTGACGCTCATAAATTTTCTCGGTATTCATATAACGCGGACACTGGCTTGTAACCATATAATGTCTGCAAATCTGTGTGAGCACATCTTCTTCATCATTCAAAACTATCTGCTGTCTTCCTGGAAATGAGCCAAAGCAATATCTGTCAGCGACAACTAACGCACCGGCTTCTTCCGTCAGCCTTATAAGATCCGGGTCATCTATTTCAGAACCCGCCATAACAACTCTTGCACGATAATGATTTTGCTCGTCAGGCTGTCTTGTTTTTACCTCTTCAAGTGTTTCTTCCAGAATTGTCAGAAGCTTTTCCTTAGGACAGCAATATGTTGCAAGACATAAAACTGCAAATTCATAACCTGTTATTTTAGGGTTGTCTTCTTTGCGAAATTCACCTATCTGCATAAGAACACTGTTAATTCTGTTATGATTTTCTACAGATTTTCGCAATGCCGCATCTGATATATCTATTCCGTAAGTCTTCTCTAACGGTTCTAAAACATATTGTTTCATCTGTCTGACATAATGCCTTAAGGCAGTGTCATCACATTTCATTGGCACATCAGAATATGTAACAAAAAATTTCTCACTATTGCATAACTTTAAATGCTCTATATTTTCTACACAACGGTTCATCTGTGCACATGCATCCGGAGCAATGATACAGTCAAGAAATTCATAACCGCCTTCTATTGCTCTCTCTAAAATGGCTCGACATGCCTCGCACATTATACTTGTCATATAATATGTACCCATCTCAATAGAACCTGTTCTGGGTGCCCGAAGACGCACACAAAAACACCCCGGTAAATCAAGCAGCGGTTCAGGTATAAGCGAACATACACTTCCTATAGCAATCTTACCTTCTGACTTTGCCTGCTTTACCATATCATTACATGCTTCCTGAAGCATATTTTCAAGATAAATTAAATGTTTTAAATCTTTCACTTTATTTCTCCTTTGCAAGCAGCTTTTCAAGTGCTGCCTCAACGCCCTTAACCATTTCTGAATCATCAGGCATATAAAAAACATTTTTTCCGGTAATATCATATTCTGAAAGCTGTGAATCCTGTCCTATATATGCAAGCACTTCCAAATCACCCGGCTCAATGTATTTTTTGACATTTTCATCAGGAATACGATTTATTATAACTCCTGCTTTTTCATACATTACAAGCTCATCTGCAACAGATTTTATTGTCTTTACGACACCAATTCCTTTTTTGCTTGCATCACTGACCATGACAAGATGTGTCACTTTCTCCATAACTCTTCTGTTTATCTGCTCTATGCCTGCCTCACCGTCAATTACAACATAGTCAAAATTATCTGCTACAAGTGAAATTATATCTTTAAGATATGAATTTATTTTACAATAGCAGCCTGCACTTTCCGGTCGGCCAACAGCAATAAAAGAAAAATTGTCAGTTTCAACCATAGCGTCAAATATGTAGTATTTAGCTTCACCGAGAAGCTCCATTGCAGTTTTCGTATCACCATCCTCTACAGTTGTAACAACTTTTTTCCGTATATCATCAATGGTCATCTCAACATCTATTCCCAATGCTGTTGAAAGTCCGACAGCTGGATCTGCATCAATCGCCAGAATTTTTTTATCCGGATATTTAGCAGCCAGAACCTTTACCATTACTGCTGCTATAGAAGTCTTTCCGACACCGCCTTTTCCGGCAACTGCTATAATTCTAGTTTTATCCATTGTTATCACTCCATTTTTTATTTCAACAAACAGGTATGCCCATATCATGATTAAAATAATCTCATATTAATCATATATAACAGACATACCTGTTTCATATCAACTCTTTATTCTGATTTAATTTAATTATTTGATGCCGGGACCAAAAACCCTGGCATCGTTAAATATTTTTAGCCAAGTTTAAAATGTGTAACTGTCTCTTCAAGCTGTGATGCTCTTCCAGATAAATCAACCATAATTTCCTGAATCTTAATAAGATTATCTGTCTCATCATGAACAGTATCACCTATTTCATTAGTCATTGATGCATTCTCATCTGTAGCAGTTCGTACACTGTTCATCGTTGTATATACATCTTCTACATACGAAGAAAGTTCTTTTATATCATCGAGAATTTCTTTAACATTTTCATTTACAAGCTGTATTCCATTCTGAATGTTTTTGAAATTCTTCATTGTATCTGAAGCTATCTTATTTCCTTCATCAAGCTGTTTAAGTCCTATATTCATCTTTTCTGTCATTTCTTTTGAATTTGACTGAACCTCAGAAATAATATCGGCAATTTTCTGAGCCGATGAACTTGAATTTTCAGCAAGATTTCCGATTTCACTTGCTACTACTGCAAATCCTCTTCCACTCTCACCTGCTCTTGCAGCTTCTATGGAAGCATTTAATGAAAGAAGGTTTGTCTGATCTGCAATATTTGTAATAGTCTGTATGATATCATTCATTTCTTCTGCACTTGAACCTAACTGTCCAACAACATCTGAAACCTGACTCATAATAGAATTAACATCTTTAAGCTGTTTTGTATAAAGTTCCATGTTCTCATTTCCCTTTTGTGAATCAATCATGGATTGCTCTGTATTTTCCATAATTCTGTCAGCATTACCGGTAATTCTTTCTGTAACACTGTCTATTGTATGTACCTTTTCCTGAGCAACAATAGTTTCCTCATTCTGATTACTCATCTTAGTCATTACAACATCCATTGTTGCTGATAACTGCTCACTTCTTGCAGAGTTTTCTTCAATTTTTCCTGTAACAAATTCTACCGACTGCTCAATTTGTCCACTAACCTCAGATACTTTTAACAAGATATTAGTAAGATTATCTTTCATAGCATTAAATGCCCGGGCAAGTTCACCAATTTCATCCTTAGTCTCTATGTTAATAGGCTCTCCGGACAAATCTCCTTTTGCAATTACAGATATCTTCTTTCTTAATATCTTAAGCGGCACTGTTATACTTGATGTTATTGCCATAGATAAAAGTACTGAAATAATTATGATAATAATTACTACAACTATAATATTATAAATACTTTGTCTGAAGTTTTTAAGAATCTGTGCATTTAACTGTCCACATCTTTCAAGTTCAAGACTCAATAATTTATTACAGTTATTAGATAAATATTCAGCAGTATTTACCATTGAATAAAATTTAGTATCACCTGCAAGTGAAAATGTGTCATCACAAAGAGCAAGACCTTCTTTATAACTTTCAATATAATTGTTAAGAAGATTCTCAACGACTTCTAACTGCTCTACTCTCTTATCACCTTTGTCAGTATCACTTTCTATATTTTCCCTGACAGCTTTAATCTTATTCTGCATTGTAACAATTATCTCTGTCTCACCTGACTGGTCTATATTCTTACTGACAACACAATAGCCTAAAATTCTGTTTCCCTGTGCCTGTGTCTCGTCCATGATGTAACGGATACTGTCAAGATTCTCAAGGACTTCATTATATGTAGAAATATAATTGCTTGATGATTTTATTGAAATAACCATAGGAATTGCAATTGCACAAATCAGCACAAGTGCCATAACCTGAACTCGTACTCCAATTTTAACTTTTGAAATCAGTTTTGTTAATTTCGATATTTTTCTTTCGGTTTTCTTATTATCTGCCATACTACATCCCTCCTTTTATTCACTTACCAAATCTTTATGATTTTCGATGTACTGTTCAACTGCTGATACATCACTCTTTACAATTGTATCAAGAGGAATTGTAACCTTGTTCTCAACTTCTTCTCCCTTAGCTGCTTTAACACCATTAACAACAGCCTTATATCCCATATTATATGGAAGCTGTGTAGTAACTGCCTGGAGATTTACTTCATTTCCAAGCATATCATTTGCAAGCTCCATACTCATATCTGTACCCATTACAATTATGTCACTGTTTCCTGAACTCTTAACAGCATCAACGGCACCTAAAAGTGCACTCTGATTCCATGCCCATATCATGGTAGCATCGCTGTTTTTCTTTAATAAATCTTTTGTAATACTTTCAGCATCTTCTCTTGCTTCTGCTTCCTGCTCGGCAACTATATTAACTGTTCCCTCATCTACAAGATCCTGAATTGATGCCTTAAATCCGTCACAACGGGCAATTCCAATTTCATATGATGTATTTGTAAGAAGTATTATATTAACACTGTCCAAATTATTAGTCTTAATATATTCTGTAACATAATCTCCTGTATCTCCGCCAAGTGCTGTTGAATCAACACCAACTTCTGCAGTTACAGGCATATTAACTGTAGTATTCCATGTAATAATAGGTATACCTGCATCTTTAACCTTCTGAAGTGATTTAGCGCTTACTTCATAGTCAATAGGTGAAATAATAAGTACATCAATACCTTCATCAAGAAGCTTATCAATATTCTGAGCCTCTATATCAGTGTCGCTCTCTGAATCAAGCATTTTAAGAGTAACTCCCAAATCATTTCCTGCATTTTTAATTCCATTCATAACTTCAGAAAACCATTCACCATTCATACCCATATTAACAGAACCTACAACAATATCCTTATTTCCCGAAGTATCACTTCCAGCTTCTTTCACAATACTGTCATTAAATTCTTTTGCCTGTTTTGCAATATCATCTTCCCCGGAAGCCCCCTTACTCCCACATCCGCTAAGCATCATCATTGACATTAATGCTGCCGATACGCATATAGTTTTCAATAATTTTTTCATGACACGCATGCCATTTTTAATTTTTCTCTCCATTGTCGCTTCCTCCTTGTCATTTGATTTATCTATTATAACACATTACAACAAATTTTAATAGTTTTATTGTATTATTTTTTGATCTTTTATCAATTCTGCACAATTTATTATTTTAGCAAAATGGACTTTGGCTTATTGCACGCAAAAAAGAAGAACTACTAATTATCTCTAATCAATAGTTCTTCTTTTCATATACCGGTTATAAGACAATCAATACTTTAAATACTAAATGTTTGATTT
>CAJJNI010000079.1 GCA_905193085.1 uncultured Lachnospiraceae bacterium
TATGGCAAAAGCCGCAGGCCTGTCGGCCCGGCGCCTGGGACGCAGGAACAGATTAGATGCACTTACAAAAGTCGGTCTTAAAGACCATATCAACAAAAGACCTAACCAGTTATCAGGCGGACAGATGCAGAGAGTTGCAATTGCAAGAGCGATTGTAAATGACCCTGATATTCTGCTTGCAGATGAACCTACAGGTGCACTTGATACAAACACATCTATCCAGATAATGGAATTATTAAAAGATATAGCCAAAGACAGGCTTATCATTATGGTAACTCATAATCCTGAACTGGCAAAACAGTATTCTACAAGAATAATAAAACTTCTTGATGGTAATGTAATAGACGATACAATGCCTTATGAGGCAGAAGCTGTAGAAGAGAAAAAGGAAAAGAAAAAACGCTTAAGTTCCATGTCACTTATGACAGCCTTTTCATTAAGCATGAAAAATCTTTTAACAAAGAAGGGCAGAACTTTTCTTGCCGCTTTTGCAGGTTCAATCGGTATTATCGGTATTGCACTTATTTTATCATTATCCAATGGAATACAGGAGTATATCAATAAAGTAGAAGAAGACACCCTTTCAGCATATCCTATAACTATAGAAGAAAAAACTATGGATATGACAGGTCTTATGGAAATAATGGCGGGGGACAACAAAATTGAAGAGCATAAAAAAGATAAAGTATACTCACAGAATATGATGGGTAAGGTGCTTTCTTCACTTGTTTCAGAAGTACAGACCAATAATCTTAAGGATTTTAAAACATGGCTTGATACAAACGATGAAGTACAGGCTGCTACATCTGATATAATGTATTCTTATGGGACAACTCTTGATATTTATTTACAGGGTGATGATAAAAATATTCAGGTAAATCCGTTTGATATGTGGCAGTTTTACGGTATGTCATCATCTGATGCGTCAGAAAGTTCGGTAATGAGCAGCTACAACAGCATGTTTGGTAATTCAATGATGAGCGAGACATGGGCACAGATGCCGGATAATGAGGAAATGATGAAATCACAGTTTGAGGTAATTGCCGGTGAATGGGCTGATGATTATGACGAATGTATGCTTGTTGTTGATGAAAATAATGAAATTTATGATTTAACTTTATATGCATTAGGACTTGAAGATTCATCACAGCTTGAGACTTTGATGGCAGATGCCCTAAAGAGTGCTGATGAGGGCACAGATATTGATATAGACATAGAAAGTAAAAGCTTTGATTATGATGATATTTTAGGCCTTTCCTATAAACTTGTATTGCCTACAGACTGTTATGAACACAATGAGAAAACAGGAAAATGGGATTATATGGGCGATAACGAAGAATATATGAAAAGTGTTATCGAAAATTCCATGGACATAAAGATTTCAGGTATTATCAGGGTAAAAGAAGATGCAATGTCTACATCTGTAAAATCAGGAACAATTGCATATACAAAGGCATTGACAGAAAGATTTATTGAAGAAGTAAATGCAAGTGATATTGTAAAAGAGCAAAAAGCTGATAAGACAAAAGATGTATTTACAGGACTTCCGTTTTCAGATGGTACAGAAGTTAATTATTCGAATGAAGAAAAGGCTTCAATGATTATGAATTATTTTTCCGGTTTAACTTCTATGGAAAAATCATCAACTTATCTTGATATTATGTCAACGCCTTCTGATGAGACAGTAAATGCTGCGTATGAGCAGATGAATGCACAGTGTCCTGACAGAGCTTCAAAGATTGCATTTATGCAGCAGGCAATGGAGAAGTCCGGCGAAGAAGGAATGGACATGCAGACTATGTCTTCATATTTTGACAATATGAGTGATGAAGACATAGACAGCGCATTTAAGAAAATGGCAGAAGAAATAACTAAGGCAAATGTAAGTTCACAGGCACAGCAGCAGTTTTCACAGCTTACTACAGACCAGGCAGCAGCAGGCTTTGACAGTTATTTGGCAGGCTTGTCAGTAGATGAGCAGGCAGAATTATTTGATTCATATATGCCGGCAACTGTTTCTGAATCAACTTATGACGATAACATTAATAAGTTAAATTCAGTAAATTTAGATGAGCCTAAGTCAATAGATATTTATGCAAATTCATTTGAAAATAAAGATAAGCTCAAAGATTTAATAGATGAATACAACAAAGGTGTTGAAAAAGAAGAAGATGAGATAACTTATACAGACCTTGTCGGAATGATGATGTCATCTCTTTCACAGATGGTTGATATTGTGTCATATGTGCTTATAGCATTTGTTGCAATTTCACTTATTGTTTCATCAATAATGATTGCGATAATCACTTATATATCTGTTTTAGAGAGAACAAAAGAAATTGGTATTCTTCGTTCTGTAGGTGCTTCTAAGAAAGATGTAAGCCATGTGTTTACAGCAGAGACGGTTATAGAAGGTCTTGTATCAGGACTTATTGGAATTGGAATTACACTTATATTAAATATACCGATTAACATTGTTGTCAAAAAGCTGACTGATGTATCAGGTATATCAAAACTTCCGGTTGCGGGAGCTGTTATTCTTATAATTATAAGTGTACTCTTAACACTTATTGCAGGCTTCTTTCCATCAAGAATGGCTGCAAAGAGAGACCCTGTAGAAGCTTTAAGAAGTGAATAATTTTACTGTATTGTCAGGGAAAATTATTGCACTGTTAAGGAGAAGATTTGGCATGTTAAAAAACAATAAAAAAATAAAATCACTGTTTATTCTGGGACTGTTTTTACTGGCATTTGTTTTTACAGGCTGTAAGTCAACAAAGCTTGCAGACTGTTATGATGAACAACATGTCAAAGACACAGCAATTGACATTATAAATGATGTCCAGGTGCGTGGCGCAAAAACGGTTCTTGAAGAGAAGATGCGTGATGATTTTATTGATAAAATCGATTTAGATGAAATGGACGGTTCATGTAAAAGTTATGTAAGTGGTATAGGCAATTTTCTTGCCTATACCCAGAAGACTGTCATAGGTAAACACTATGATGATACAGATGAAGATTTTGCTGTAATTCTTGTTACAGCTACATATGAAGATGGCGAGGTAAATTATACTCTGACATTTGATAAAGATATGAATCTTGTAGGTTTTTATCCGAAAAATTAAAATATTAAGATGGGCAGGAGGAAGCAATGGCATTACAATTGTATATGGGGAACAGTGGAAGTGGAAAATCACATCTTCTGTATGAAAAAATCACAGCTTTGTCAGTTAAAAATAAGACCGGTAAATTTATAATTCTTGTGCCGGAACAGTTTACTATGCAGACGCAGAAGCAGATTGTTTCAATGAATCAGAATAAAGTAATGATGAATATAGATGTTCTTAGTTTTAACAGACTGGCGTACAGGGTATTTGAAGAACTAGGGTGTGGCAAAACTCCTGTTATCGATGAAATTGGAAAGACATTTATAGTAAGGAAAGCAGCAACTCAGAACAAAGACAGGCTTAATATATATGGCAGCGGACTTGGAAAAATAGGTCTTGTAAATGAAATGAAATCACTTATATCAGAGATGCTTCAGTATGATATAGATGAAGAAAAGTTAGATGAGATGATTAAAAATAATGAGTCTGACAAGCTTTTATGTAATAAGCTTAAAGATATGAAAATTATTTTTAATGCCTTTAATGAGTACAGAAAAGAAAAATATATCACATCAGAAGAGATACTTGATGTCTTGTACCGTAACATTGAAAAGTCAGAGCTGCTTAGAGGAACAACTATAGTAATTGACGGGTTTACAGGATTTACACCGATTCAGAGAAGGCTTACGGAAAAACTGATGATGATGTCAAAAGATATGTACATTACGATTTCTTTTGATGCTGCGTACAGAATACATTCTTCATATCCTGATTACAGTCTGTTTTATATGAGCAGTGTAATGTTAAAAGATATAGAGCGCATGGCAGAGCATACGCAGACAAAAAGACTTAAAGACGTGATTTTTAAAGACAACAGAAGAAGTTCCAACGCAGCGCTTCTTTGCCTGGAAAAGAATATTTTCCGCTCAAAAATAACACCATATGCACAATCACAGGAATTTATTAATTTGTCAGTATGCAAAAATCCACTTCAGGAAGTTCTGTTTGCTGCGGGCAAAATTAATTACCTTATAAGGGAGAAAAAATACCGGTTCAGTGATATTGCAGTTGTAACAGGCGATATGGAAGTGTATGGGGTATACATAAAATACATTTTTAATAAATACAAAATCAATTGTTTTGTTGACCAGAAGGCAGCAGTTTTAAATCACCCGGCTGCCTCTTTTTTGCGTTGTGTGATGAGAGTTGTCAGTGAAAATTTTTCATATAAATCTGTAATGTGTTTTATCAGAAATGAATTTTCAGGAATTTCAAAAGATGATGCAGATATGCTTGATAATTATCTTCTGGCGGCAGGGATAGACAGAAAATCTAAATGGAGTGATAAATTTATTTATCAGACAAGACAGACTGATGTAGAAAAGCTTGAGCATTTAAATGAGCTTCGGGAAGAAATTTATAATAAATTATTACCATTTTTTAATGTGTTTTCAAAGAAAACTACTACTATTGTAGAGAAAAGCACTGCTTTATTTGAATTTATGTTAAATTTCGATTTACAGAATAAAATAGAGAAAATGGCAGAAGGTTTTGAAGAACACGGAGATTTGTCTTTTGCAAGAGAATATTCACAGATTTATAAAGTGATTTTAAATGTTATGGATTCACTTGTTGAACTTCTTGGTGATGAAAAAGTAAGTTCGAAAGAATATGAAAAGCTTCTTGAAGCAGGTTTTCTTGAACAGAAGGTCGGACTTATTCCGCCGGGTGGTGATGAAGTTGTATTTGGAGACATACAAAGAAGCCGTCTTAGCGAAATTAAGGCATTATTTGTTCTTGGCGCAAATGACGGGATTATTCCAAAGCATGGCGATGATGCGGGGATATTGTATGATTTTGACCGTAAAATGCTTGAAGAACAGGGAGTTATGTTATCACCGGGAGCAAGAGAGAAATATTTTAATCAGAAATTTTATCTGTATTTAAATCTTACAAAGCCGAGTGAATATCTGTATTTAAGCTTTTCAAAATCTAATTCTACAGGTGAAAGCATCAATTCTTCATATCTTGTAGAAGAAATTTTTAATATATTTCCTCAGATTAAAATTGATGATATGGAAGAGAAGATGCTTAATGCTGATTCTGTTATGTGTTCCAATCAGGGAATAGACTATATTATTTCAAATATAAACAGGTTTAACGCAATGCATCAGGAAGATAAAGAAAAATTCATGATGTATTATAAGTATTTTGCTGAAAATGGAAAAGAGCAGATGCTTGATAAATTAAGAGCTGCTTCAAAGCGGAAAGTTTATGATGATAAAATTAAAGCATCCGTAGCAAAAGCGTTATATGGAGATGTTTTAGAGGGAAGTGTCACAAGATTTGAGCAGTTTGCAAAGTGCGCATACTCACATTTCCTGAAATATGGCCTTGTTCTAAGAGAGAGGGAAGAAGCAGGTTTTTACAGTACCGATTTTGGAAATATAATGCATGCACTTCTTGAAAAATATTTTAAACTTCTCAAAGAAAAAAATATATCATTTGATAATGAAGAAGAATTTGTCTCAGATGAACTTATAGACGCATGTCTTGAAGAGATAATTACAGAATATGGAAATATAGCCATATATGCTACTGCAAGGGATAAATATCAGATTACACGAATGAAGAGAATCGCAAAGAGAACGCTCTGGGCATTGCAGAAACAGTTTGCCGCCGGAAAATTCAGCCCGCAGGATTTGGAAGTTAATTTTAAAACTGTACAGGAAATTTCTCAGAATAAAGATGTAAAGATGGCATTCAAAGGAAGAATTGACAGGGTTGATGTGTATGAGACTGACGACAAAGTGTATGTAAAAGTCGTTGATTATAAGACCGGTGCAAATTCATTTAATCTTCTTGGTGTATATTATGGCACATCACTGCAGTTGATGTTATATCTTGATGAAGCTGTAAAAATAACTGCGGATAAGAAGAAAAATAAAGAAAAGACTGTAATACCGGCAGCAGTATTATATTACAAAATAAAAGATCCTTTTATAGAGGCAGAAGATATTGATGAAGAAGCAGTTGATAAAGAAATTTTATCGCAGCTTAAGGTAGATGGTCTTATATCTGAAAAAAAGGAAGTTTTAGAGGCATTTGATAATAATTTTTCAGAAGTAAATGAAAGTTACAGTTCCTATGTTGTTCCGGTATCCACGAAAAAAGACGGAACAATAGCTGCAAAATCAAAAACAACTTTAGAAGAAGATTTTGATATTATATGCAGATATGCCAAAAGAAAAGCTTCTGATATAGGTATGGATATTATAAATGGTTATGTAAAACCACAGCCGGCACTTGCTTTAGATGAGAGGATATGCGAATTTTGTGATTATCACAGCATATGCAGGTTTAACCCGGATATATCAGATATAAAAGAAACACCAAAAATAGCTGAAAATCTTATAGTTGAAGCAATGAAGACAGTCTTATCAGATGGTGATGATACAGACAGTAAAAATAAGGGAGAGGAGGAAAATGCAGATGTCGAATAAATGGACAGATGAACAAAGGCAGGCAATAGGTTTAAGAAATTGCAGTATACTTGTGTCTGCGGCGGCAGGCTCAGGTAAGACAGCGGTTTTAGTAGAGAGAATTTTACAAAAAGTTACAGATGAAAATAATCCTGTAAATATTGATTCTATGGTTGTAGTTACATTTACAAAGGCGGCGGCCGGTGAAATGAGGGAGAGAATAAGACTTGCTCTTGAAAAACTTGCGGCGGCTAATCCTGAAAATGCGCATTTGCAGAAGCAGAAGACATTGATTCATAATGCGAATATAACTACAATAGACAGCTTCTGTTCAATGATATTAAGAAATCATTTTGAAAAAATAGATTTGGACCCGGCTTTTCGTGTGGCTGATAATGGAGAAACAAATCTTTTGCAGAAAGAGGCTGTAGAAGATTTACTGGAAGAATATTACCAAAAAGAAGAAAATGGCGAATTAAGTGGAAAATTTGCGAATTTTGTGGAATGTTATGCCAGCGACAAAAACGATAAAGTTATAGAAGATTATATTTTGAAAATTTATTCATTTGCAATGAGTTATCCATATCCTGAAAAATGGCTGGACAAATGCGAAGAAATGTATGAATGTGAAGATTTAGAGCATTTTGAGAAACTTGACTGGGTGCAGCTTTTAAAAGAAGATGCATTAAATCTTGCAAATCATGCTTATAATGCGGCAAAGACTGCATATGAAATTGCATCAATGGACGGTGGACCGTATATGTATATTGATACATTGACAGATTATTTATATGTATCAAAGGCATTATGCAATTGCAGTGATTACAGCTCTGCGTATGATATTTTAACAGAGTTTAAGCCTAAGGCGCTTTCAAGAAAAAAAGATAAGAATGTAAATGAAGAACTAAGGGAGCTTGCAAAAAAATACAGGGATGAGGTTAAAGCTGCATTAGATGAGCTTACAAAAAAATATTATTACATAAATCCTGAGAGAGTATGTCAGGATATGTTTCTTATGAAAGAAAATGCGCATGTTTTTGTCAGTCTTGTTAAAGATTTTATAAGAATTTATGGTGCAAAGAAAAAAGAAAAAGATTTGCTTGATTTCAGTGATTTGGAACATTTTGTACTTAAAATTCTGTTAGATGAAAATGGAGAACCTACAGATGTTGCAAAAGAATATGCCTCACATTTTGATGAAATTATGATAGATGAATATCAGGACAGCAATTTTGTACAGGAACTTTTATTAAGCAGTATATCAAAGCGGAGTGATGGTGCTGAAAATGTATTCATGGTAGGTGATGCGAAACAGAGCATTTACCGTTTTAGAATGGCAAGACCTGAAATATTTACGGATAAATATGACAGTTATTCAACTACAGGGGGAGACAGAAGAAGAGTAGATTTATTTAAAAATTTCAGGAGCAGAAAAGAAGTTCTCTACAGTATCAATTATATATTTGAACATATAATGAAAAAAAATCTCGGCGGAATCGAATATAATAATGAAGCTGCACTTCACCCGGGACTAGAGTTTAGTGCCGGTCAGGATGAAGCTTATTACAATACGCAGATAATGTTATTTGATAAAAAACAGCTTGATAAAGATGTCATGTCTTCACATGAATTTGAAGCAAGAATGATAGCAATGAAGATTAAAAATATGGTTTTGTCAGGCAATCCATTTATGGTAACTGACAAAAGTTCTGGAAAGTTAAGAGCATGTCGTTTCAGCGATATAGCTATTCTTACAAGAAGTAATGCTGCATTGGCATCTGAATGTGTAAATATATTTAAAAAAATGGATATTCCACTTTTTGTTCCATCAAAGAACGGATATTTTACAACTGAAGAAATAGACACGATGCTAAATATGCTCAGGGTAATAGATAATCCAATGCAGGATATTCCGATAGCTGCTACATTAAAATCTCCTGTCTATACATTTAGCGATAATGATATGGCAATGATAAGCACAGAAACAGAAGGCTGTTGTTTTTACGAAAAACTTAAAAATTATGTAAACCAAAATGATGATGAGATTTCACTAAAAATCAATAATTTTCTTAATGAACTGGAATTTTTCAGAAATCAGGTAAATATACTGCCATTACACGAATTTATATGGCTTATCCTGGATAAAACAGGATATGGCAATTATGTTATGGCAATGCAGAACGGGCAGCAGAAAAAAGCTAATATAGATGCATTTGTCCAAAAAGCAATAGAATTTGAGAAGACAAGTTATATAGGAATATTCCAGTTTGTACAGTATATTGAGCAGATAAAAAAATATAATGTTGATGAAGGCGAAGTTTCAATAATAAATGAGCAGGACAATACCGTAAGGCTTATGACGATTCATAAAAGTAAAGGTCTTGAATTTCCGGTTGTATTTGTATCTGGCCTTGGAAACAGGTTTAACCGTCGTGATGAGTCTGCTTCTATTGTAATGCATTCTGATTTGGGAATCGGGCTTGATTTTGCCGATGCAGTATCAAGAGAGAAGAGAAGTACAATTTTAAAGCATCTTATAGGCAGCAGAATACATGCTGAGACAGTCGCAGAAGAATTGAGAGTCCTTTATGTTGCACTTACAAGGGCAAAAGAAAAACTTATTTTAACAGGAGCGGTAAGTGATATTATCAGTGCAGTAAGTAAAGCTGCATTTTCAAACCGCAATGAAGAAATTGATAGTATGACTCTTATAAATGGAACATGTTATCTTGACTGGATACTTGCATCTCTTAATAATCATTCATCAATGAAAATGCTGTGCAATGATTTAGGTATACAGAAAGAAACTTATTTTAAAAGTACGCAGTGGGAATGTGGTATTGAGATTTTCGTAAAAAATGTTGAAGATTTAATTGCCGATTCAGTGTTGGATGAAATGACAGATGAGCAGAATGAATTTGATTTTGACACTGCTCTTAATAAAACTGAAATTTCAGATGAAATAAGAAAAATGTTAGAATTTGAATATCCGTATGCAGCACAGAATATGATTCCTGTTAAATTATCAGTTTCAGAGTTAAAACATGATGATTATGAGGCAAATTCTGTACTGCCACAGGAGACAGAAAATCTGTTTGAAGATACAAATAACTTCTATTCAGAAGAAATTCAGGATTCTAAGGAAGATAATATTATTTATCCTAAATTTATTAAAGAAGGAGAAGATAAAGTTTCAGGTGCTGCAAAAGGTACTTTATATCATAAAGTTTTTGAAAAAATTGATTATGCTAAGACTGATACAGATGCAGATTTAAGAAATCAGATAGACAGATTATTTGATGATGGAATAATTGAAAAACAGTTAAAACCTTATGTAAAGTACAATGATTTTGAAAAATTTATTAATTCACAGTTAGGACAGAGAATGAAAATGGCATC
>CAJJNI010000080.1 GCA_905193085.1 uncultured Lachnospiraceae bacterium
TTCTTTTGTTCTTTTACTAAAACTATATTCATTTTTAAACTTATACTGTATAATGAAAATTATGTGAAATATAAAATATTTTAATACACATAATTTTAAAATTAAATTATACATTTTTAAGCAGGAGGTTTATATCTATGAACATGAAACAGTGGGTGACTGACACTATCAATGCACCTGTAAAGAAAGCTCTTCCGGTACTCACATTCCCGGCTATCCAGAAAATGGGAATTTCTGTCAAAGAATTTATTTCTGACAGTGATTTACAGGCAAAAGGCATGAAAATTATCGCAGACTGTACTGACAGTGCTGCATCTTTAAGTATGATGGATTTATCTTTGGAAGCTGAATGTTTCGGCTCAACAATTCATTTTTCTGATGATGAAGTTCCTACAGTAGTAGGCGCAATCATCGAGGAGGAAGAAGATGCTGATGCTCTTGAAATACCTGAAATTGGCACAGGAAGAACACAGATTTATATTGATGCTGTAGAAAAGGCTGCCAAACTCATTACAGACCGTCCTGTTTTAGCAGGTGTAATAGGACCTTTCTCTCTTGCCGGAAGACTTCTTGATGTTACAGAAGCAATGATTTACTGCTATGACGAACCGGACATGGTACATACTGTATTAGATAAAGTAACAGCCTTTATCATTAATTACATCAAAGCATACAAGGCTGTTGGCGCAAACGGTGTAGTAATGGCAGAACCACTTGCCGGACTTTTATCTCCAGCCTTAGCTGAAGAATTTTCAAGCAATTATGTAAAGAAAATTGTAGATGCTGTTCAGGACGATGAATTTATCGTTGTTTACCATAACTGCGGTAACTGTACAATCCAGATGATTGATTCAATAATTGCAACAGGTGCTCCTGTATTCCACTTTGGCAATGCAATTGCAATGGACGAAATGATGGCAAAAATTCCAGAAGACAGAATTGCAATGGGAAATGTAGACCCGGCAGGACAGTTTAGAAACGGAACTCCTGAATCAGTCAAAGAATCCACAAAAGCAATTATGGAAAAATGCTGTAAATACAAGAATTTTGTTATATCTTCAGGCTGTGATATTCCACCTATGTCAAGCTGGGATAATATTAATGCATTCTTTGAAGCTGTAAAAGAATTTTATGCATAAGCTTATATGCCTATAAAGGCAACGCCCGTCCTGGTTCAAGCAGGGCGGGCATTTTTTCTACTTTCGCTTGTTTCTCTTATCGAGAAAGGTAAGCAATGCAGTTTCAATAACAATATAATCACATTTAAATATTTTAGCTCATCTTATCTACCTTAGCTTTCAGTTCTCCATTTTCCAAATCTATAAGAATAACATCTCCTACGGATATTTCTTCTGAAAGTATCAGCTTCGCTGCGAGTGTTTCCACATTTTTCTGCAAAAACCTCTTAAGCGGTCTTGCACCGAATACCGGGTCATATCCGTTATCTACAATGTATTGTTTTGCACTGTCAGTAAGCTTAATTGATATTTCCCTTTCTGCAAGTCTTGTGTTAATTTCTCTTAGAAGAAGTTCTATTATTCCTCCAATGTTACCCTTTGTAAGAGGCTTAAATAATATTGTCTCATCAAGACGGTTAAGAAATTCAGGCCGAAAGCTTGCACGAAGTTCATTTTCAACCATTTTCTTACATTCATCTTTAATGTTACCGTTTTCATCTATGCCTTCGAGAAGATACTGTGCACCTATATTTGATGTAAGAATCAGAATTGTATTCTTAAAATCAACTGTTCTGCCTTTTGAATCGGTTATTCTGCCATCATCGAGCACCTGTAAAAGTACATTAAATACATCCGGATGTGCTTTTTCTATTTCATCAAACAGTACAACTGAATATGGTTTTCTTCTTACAGCTTCTGTAAGCTGACCGCCTTCTTCATATCCGACATATCCTGGAGGCGCTCCGATAAGTCTTGCCACAGAATGTTTCTCCATATATTCACTCATATCGATACGAACCATATTCTGCTCATCATCAAACAGGCTCTGTGCAAGTGTTTTTGCAAGCTCTGTCTTACCAACACCTGTAGGACCAAGGAAGAGGAATGAACCTATTGGTTTGTTCGGATTGTTAATACCGGCTTTGGAACGGAGAATTGCTTCTGTAACAAGCGATACTGCCTCGTCCTGACCGATTACTCTCTTATGAAGTTCATCATCAAGGTGAAGAATCTTATTTCTTTCACTCTCATTTAATTTGGTAATCGGTATACCTGTCCATCTTGAAACAATCCTTGCAATTTCTTCTTCACTTACATTCTCATGAACAAGCCTTAAATCTTTCTTCTTAAGCTGCTCTTCCTCATATTCTATCTGTTTTTCCAACTGAGGAAGTTTTCCGTACTGCAGTTCTGCTGCCTTATTTAAATCATAATCTCTTGAAGCATTCTGAATCTGTCTGTTCAAATCTTCAAGTTCTTCTCTTAATTTCTGAACTTTCTCAACAGCTTTCTTTTCATTATCCCACTGTGCCTTTTGTGAAGCAAACTGCTCTCTTAATTCTGCAAGTTCTTTTTGCAGATTCTCAAGTCTTTCCTTGCTTAATCTGTCAGTTTCCTTCTTAAGTGCAGCTTCTTCTATCTCAAGCTGCATTATTTTTCTCTGCTGCTCATCAAGCTCTGTCGGCATTGAATCAAGCTCTGTCTTAATAAGTGCACATGCCTCATCTACAAGGTCAATTGCCTTATCAGGAAGAAATCTGTCTGATATATATCTGTCTGATAAAACAGCGGCTGAAACAAGAGCACCGTCCATAATTTTTACTCCGTGGAAAACTTCGTAACGCTCTTTCAATCCACGCAAGATTGAAATTGTATCTTCAACCGTAGGCTCATCAACCATAACAGGCTGGAATCTTCGTTCAAGTGCCGGGTCCTTTTCAATATACTGTCTGTATTCGTCAAGTGTAGTAGCACCAATACAATGAAGTTCACCTCTTGCAAGCATAGGCTTTAACATATTTCCGGCGTCCATTGCACCGTCAGTCTTTCCTGCTCCTACAATTGTATGAAGTTCATCTATAAATAAAATTATCTGTCCATCGCTCTTCTTGACTTCTTCAAGAACCGCTTTTAATCTTTCCTCAAATTCACCTCTGTATTTGGCACCTGCAACTAGTGCTCCCATATCAAGTGCAAAAACTTTTTTATCTTTAAGGCCGTCAGGAACATCACCTCTTACAATTCGCTGCGCAAGTCCTTCTACTACTGCTGTCTTACCAACACCAGGCTCACCGATAAGCACCGGATTATTTTTTGTCTTTCTTGACAATATCCTGATAACATTTCTGATTTCAGAATCTCTGCCAATAACAGGGTCCAGCTTTTGTTCTTTTGCCTTATCTACTAAATCCTGTCCGTATTTAGTAAGGGTATCATAAGTTGCCTCCGGATTATCAGAAGTTACCCTCTGATTACCACGAACTGTAGAAAGAGCCTGTAAAAATCTTTCCCTTGTTATTCCAAACTCTTTAAAAATTTCTTTTATTTCTTTATTAGGGTACTTTAACATTGACAAAAACAAATGCTCTACAGATACATACTCATCACCCATAGCTTTGGCTTCATCTTCTGCACTGATAAGAACTTTATTAAGATTTTGTCCTACATAAACCTGTCCACCCTGCACTTTTGTTCTCTTAGACACCGCACCTTCTGCAACATTACGGAAGTAATCTGTGTTTATATCCATCTTCTGAATTAATTGTGCAAGCAGACTTTCTTCCTGCGTAAGAAGTGCAAGTAACAAATGTTCCTGTTCAATTTCCTGATTTCCGTAATCATAGGCAAGCTTTTCGCAATCCTGAATTGCCTGGATTGATTTCTGGGTAAATTTACTAATGTTCATAATCATAACCTCCTATGCTTTTTTTGACAAAAAATGGCCACAGAGCCGATACTCTATGACCATTTTTCAACAGTACTGCGACAACACCTAAAGCCGGTAAACAATTCTAATTATCTACACTTGCTGCCGACAGTAACTTTTTGTTGCATTCTCTTATTTCGGACTTGAATCTTTCATCAATATCCTTTATTTCAAATTGTGGCTTCATAAAGTACCAACCCTGCATATAGTCAACACCCAGACTTATAAGTGTTGCCATATCTTCGTAATTCTCAATACCTTCTGCAATTACTTTCATGTCTCTTGACTTAGTATATGACAAGAGATTCTGGACTATTTTTTGCCGGTTCTCGTCGACACTTATTCCCATTATCATCGACATATCTATTTTAACATACTTTGGATTAATAAACAAGAGGGTAGATTCATTACTGTAACCTGTTCCAAAATCATCAAGCGCAATACTCATTCCATACTTCTGCGCCCACTTAAATTTTGAAATCATACAGTGATTGTCCGCCTGTTCATTTTCTATTATCTCAATTACTATACGGTTCAGTAAATGACCGTACATATCGACTATTCTCTGTAAATCAACACTCTTTAATTCATGATTTGGCACTGAATTAATAAAGAGTTTAAATTTATCATCTGGTTTTCTCTGCCTGTCAACAGCTCTGAGTGCTTCATTCCATGTCATATATTCAACATCATAAAGTCTTGACTGGGCAGTTGCAAGTCTCATAACATCTTCAGGTGAACGAAGAGCCTCTATCTGTGGTCTCATAAGAACTTCATATGCAAATATTTCACCTGTTTTTGCATCTATAATCGGGTGGAACGCATATTTGACATTGTCAGGATTATCGAGAAGCTTATTAAGCTCTTCACTTCCAGAAAACAACACTTTATTTTTCTTGAAATTATCCTTATTAAACTCATTTAATGTACCCTTCATGTTATTCTTTGATTCGTACATTGCAAAATCTGCAAACCTGATAAGTTCTTCTATATTATCTGCATCATCAGGATACCAGGATATACCGGCAGATGCCCTTAATTTAACTGATTCCCCATTTGGCAGCCATATAGAAGATTCTCTTAAATCTTTGTGCAGATTTTCAATAACCGTTTTAATTTCTTCTTTGTCTGCATAATTGTAGGCAAACAGCAAGAATTCATCACCGGAAACTCTTGCTGCCATAATATTATCTGATGTTGCCTTTGCAAGAACCGTAGCAGCTGCACAAATATATTTATCTCCATAATCATGACCATATGTATCATTAAAATATTTAAGATTATCCAAATCAAACATAACCATTGCTGCCACTGATACTTTATTATCTGCTATCAGCTCTGCTACTCTGCTCTTAAACGCTCTTCTGTTGAGCAGATGTGTAAGAACATCATGGTCACGCTCGTACTCTATCTTCTTACGCTCTAAAATATCCTCAGTAATATCCATGACTGCAACAAGCCATTTATTTTTATATTTAAGTGTCTTTATTTTCATATACTTATTGGAACCTGTTTTACTTACCATATAGAAAATATCTTTTTCCTCGCCATACGGTTTTACAGATTTTTTTAATGCCTCATATTCTAATTCAAAATGCTTACGGCTCATATACTGACTTCCATCTGCCGATTTATGCAGTTCTAATATATCAGCCGCTCTATCCATGCAGAACACATGTTCTTCATTTTCATCATACTCAATGGCACCGATAGGCATATTTACCATATCAATTGTCTCGGCTAGTTTTGCATAGGAAAGGCTTCGTTCAAACAAATCCTTACACACTTCTCCAATCAAATCCAGCTCACCGATATTTGTACTGTCTAAATGCCACTCTGATTGCGGGTTGTTTTCTTTTACCTGACATGCAAATAATTTCATTTTGCGGCTTACCATATAAATATAATAGCCAAAACCAACTGCCGCCAGTAATATAATTGCCACAAAACATACTATTGTATACATTATATTGCTATAATAATCCGACAGCAGAGATTTCTTATTTACAACACCAAGAAGCAGCCATTTACCACCCTGACTGCCCTCTTCAAGTCCTGAGAAACTAAGAGCATGAACTGACGCAATATAATTTTTACCTGAATTTTCAAAACATATAAGCGAAGCAGTTTCTGAATCAGTTGATTCTAATATATCATTTTTGTCTGATATATCAGTTCCTGCATTTGCAGAAACTATCTCACTTACAAGACTGTCTGAGCCATCTGCCTCATATGCAATATAATACATGTTATCTGAACCATTGCTTAATTCTGTAAAAGGAAGTTCACTTGTTATTTTGTCTAAATCAAGCTCTATTCCAAGCACACCATACAATGTATTATCGGCATTCAAAAGCGGAACCGTATAAGTAATAATCTCCTGATTATCACCATGAAGTGTATATTTAGGGCAAAGACAACCATATTTGTCCTCTTTAATATTTTCAATATTATGACATGTTTCCTCAATATGATTGTAATAATCACATCTTCCTGATTCTGTTATTCTGAATGACTGCTGCCATTTATCTGCTTTATTTATCGACATCTGCTCTAAACAGGCTGAATCACCTATAAGCAGTTCCGGTATATTATTCTCATTTAATCTCAGATATATTCCCTGATGAAAATCTGATCCTGACTCGGATGCAAGTGTAATAAATGCACCTTTAGCATTAGAAGTTGTCAGCAGTTCTTTAATTGTATCCTGTGTCCTGGAAATTAATCTTTCATTATAAATGCGGTTTCCATAAGATTCTTTTCCGCTTTCGTTGAAATATGATTCTGAACTTTCATCTATAATCTTCTCGATATTTTTCTGAAAATACTCAACTGTTTCCTGTTGGTTTGTAAAGTATTTTTCCAAAAAAGAACTTCTGACTGCAACTGTATTTTTTAACTGCTTATAACTTTGTTTCTTTTCTACTGATGCTGCACCCCACAACATAAATATTGACACAAATAGTAATATCTGTACTACAATAAGACATACTCCCCAAAACGCAAATCTTACAGTTAAGCGTTTGCTAACCGTAATTTCCGTCATTGATTTCTTTTCTTTTTCTGGCATGGTCAATCGTCACTTTCTTAAAATCATTTATATACGGGTAATTAATAACGAACATCTGCCTCTGATGCCAAGCGTAATCTGCCCTGCCGGAATAAAAAATGTATCTCCGGCTCTGGCATTTAATTCTATATCTCCAGTTGATATATGCGCCTTACCACTAAGCAAAATTAATCCGGCAAAAGATGTGTCATCTAACTTTATGTCAACCTGTTCGTCAATGATATATTTTATAGTTTCAAAATACTTACACTCAACCAGAGTATCCTTAACTCCACCATCAATTCTCTCTCCGGCTTCATGTCTTATGTTATTATTGCACCATTTATTAGTATCTATAACCTGCAGTGCTTTTTCCAAATGCAATTCCCGCATTTTTCCAAATTTATCTTTTCGGGCGTAATCATACAGGCGATATGTACTGTTAGAACTCTGCTGTATTTCGCATAATACTATTCCTGCACCGATGGCATGAACCGTACCCGCCGGAATAAATATTGTATCTCCCTGTCGTACTTCATATTTATTAAGTAAATTAATAAGACTTTCATTAGCTATGGCCTCTAAAACCTGCTGTTTAGTTACATCGTTTTTAAATCCACAATATATATAGGCATTATCTTCACAATCAATAATATGCCACATTTCATTTTTGCCATATTCATGTTCCTGTTTCATGGCAAAATCATCATCAGGGTGTACCTGAATGGATAATGGTTCATGTGCATCTATAAGTTTTATCAGTATTGGAAATTCTTCATATAACTCTGCTTTCCAGCCAAGCTTATCTTTTCCTATTCTTTTAATATAGTCATTAAAGAGCATTCCTGAAAATCTTCCGCTTGAAACAACACTTTGTCCGTCAGGGTGCGCAGACAGCTCCCAGCTTTCCGCAATTACATCATAATCGCATTTTTTGTTATAAACGCTCTTCAAGCGCATTCCACCCCACAGATAATCTTTAAATGCCGGTTCAAGTTTTACAATGCTGTCAGCACTGACTCCTGTATTGACTGACATATCCTTATGAACAACTTCGGTATCATTATCGGCAAGCTTTTCACCTATTCCAACCTCGACTATAATCAAATCCTGTGTACCATCATTATATACCTCGTGGGTAATTCCCTTTTCGAGATACACACTGTCATTTGTTCCATATTCTTTCTCTTTATCATTAAGAATTATTCTTGCACTTCCGCTCACAACAGACCAGTGTTCGCTTCTGTGTTCATGTCTGTGTGCTGATATGTTCTTGCCGGGAAATACCGTAACTTTCTTTACCCTGAAACCTTTTTCCTGACTTAGTATCTCATAATATCCCCACGGTCTGTATATAAGCTGTCCCGTATCGAAATATGTAAAATATTTATCTTCATTCTGTGCCATTATAGTACGCATACTTTTATCTGCGGCATTTCTACCGGACACATAAACTACATCCGGCGTATTAACTACCATAACATCAGTAACATCATTTGCCACAACAAGCTGGCGGCTTGTCCTGTTAATTACACTGACATTATCGCATTGATTTATTATAGTATTTTTTTCATCTCTTTTTGTAAATGGGAAAACATCTTCGAGTGTGTCCATATCCTGCCATTTAAATTCGGCAGCAATAACCTTGAGCTGCTGTGATTTTTCAAATATTGCTTTTTCTATAGAAATTAGTGGAAATTTATCATATTGTTCTTTTTTGAAAACCACTTCATTTGAATGCTGTCTTATAGAAGAAGCAACCATATGACATTTATTATAAAACTCCGGCATATGTTGCTCTAACTGATTTAGAACAGCTTCACTCTTTGCAACAAAAATTCCACTATTCCACAAATAATCCTGCTGTCCGGCAAATATTTCAGCTTCACTTTCCAGAGGCTTCTCAATAAATGAAGATACATTTTCACCATTGTGTCTTATATAACCATAGCGTGTAGCTGGCTTTGTTATAGGCATTCCTACGATTGTTATACTGCCACCTCTGGCATATTCAGTTGCACGAAGCATACTATCTCTGTATCCGCCTGAATTTACTGCCATATCCGCAGCAGTAACAAGCAAAAGCTCAGACGGATTCTGTAACATGCTGATAAGTGCTATAGGAAGTGCTGTACCTCTTGAAAGTTCTTCAAAATAACATCTGGCTTTCAGGCCCTGAAATGCCTGAAGCTGTCCCTCTACAATAAATCTGTACTTTTCATTTGTAACTATCAAAAACTCATCACAAAATGGCATATTTCTCAAAATAGTCTCCTGCAAAAAAGAACGGTTTTCTTTAATTTCAACAAACTGTTTCGGATAGCTTCTGCGTGATAATGGCCATAATCTGTCACCACTTCCGCCTGCCAGTATAAGACATTTCATATTTGCCTCCAGGTAATTTTCATATTAATTATGTTAACATTTAGCATATCATAATTTATGGCACGCTTCAAGCATATTATTTATTTTTTATAATAGTTACAATTACTTTTACATGATTATCCATCACTTTATAATTTACATCAAAAAAAGACAGCGGACTGTCTGTCCACTGCCTCTCGTACGAACATATTTCTAATGTTCCATTTATGATGTGTAACACAAATATGAATCATATTTCTTATTGTCCTAGGAATAAGAAAGACCTAAGCATTTCTTAGGTCTTTCAATATAATTCTTACTTGTCAATCAGACTATAAATTAGTCTTCTACTTTCTTCTTAGAAGCTACTGCAACTGCTGCTGCTGCACCACAAATAGCAACGATTGGAAGAACTACGCCAGCATCACCTGTCTTAGGAGATGTCTTTGTTTTAGCTGTTGCTGTTGTCTTAGCTGTTGCTGTTGTCTTAGCTGTTGCTGTTGTCTTAGCTGTTGCTGTAGGAGCTACTGTTGTATTTTCAGCTGGAGCTGTTGTTGTAGCTGGAGCTGTTGTTGTAGCTGGAGCTGTTGTTGTAGCTGGAGCTGTTGTTGTA
>CAJJNI010000081.1 GCA_905193085.1 uncultured Lachnospiraceae bacterium
ACCAGTTTACAGTTACTTTACTGTCATCACCGGCCAACTCCTGATAAGTTTTAACTTCCGTTTCAGTGTCCGAATTATTATTGCTTTCATTTTCTTTTTTACAGCCTGATGCCATTACCACAAACAACATAACCGTAAGCATAAAAGAAACTATTCTTTTTTTCATTCATTAACTCCTTAACCTAAAAACAGGACTCCCGTATACAGGAGTCCTGTTAAAATTATTTATAACCGTTGATTAAGCCTCAACTTTTTTTCTTCTGATAACTAATACTGCACCACAAACAACTGCTGCAACACCAAATCCTGCAACTGCTGCTGATGAAGCTGCACCTGAATTAGGAAGGTTAGATGAAGCACCTGTACCTGCCTCTAATAATACAACTGCATATGTTGAAAAATGATTTGTCTTAGCTTTGATTACACCATTCTCAATTGTCTTATTTAACTTTGAAACTGTTCCATCATCATTGATTCTTACAACTTCTACTAAAGAAGCATCAAAACCGCTTGGAAGATTCATAGAAATAGTTGCAACTGTTTCAGGCTGTGTACCACCAAATGAAATGTTAGCACCAACAACATCTGCCACACGATATCCTGAACGAAGTGTTACTCCGTTAAGTTTATCAACTAATGATGTATAAGCTGCATCACCACGATAAACACCAGCTACTGTTGGGTTAGCACCTTTCATACCTGATACAGAAACTGAAGATACAAGAGCATCTGTTAAAGCTTTGTTAGCTGCCTGAGCTGCTGCTTCTTTAGCTGCTGCCTCTGCTGCTGCTTTAGCTGCTGCCTCTTTAGCTGCCTGCTGCTTGGCATCTGATGATGTTGAATTTGTATTTGATGAACTGTTTCCTGAAGAAGAACCTGTAGCAGCAATTTCACCACTCTGAGCTGATGTATAAAGAGCACTTGCATCCGCTGCTGAAATAGCTGTATCAAAGAACATCAAATCATCAATACATACACCTGCAACTGTAGGACTGAATCCTGTGTAACCTACATATGCTTTAGTTCCTGATTCTGCAACGATATCTGTGAACTTAGGCTGTCCTACATTACCTTCGGCACCACCGTTAACTTCACCATCATTCCATCTCTTATTCTTAATACCGTGACCGTCTGTACCGCCACCTGATATTTCTTTACCATCAACATAAACTGACGCATATGAGTTTGTCTGTGAAACTACAACGAATACCCATTTATTAACCTTATCAAGTAATGCGCCTTCTTCGTCCATGAAGTTATATGTGTTATGATGTAAACCTGCAAAATAAACCATTGGTAATTCATTAACTGCAACAGGGTCTACATAAGCACATGAAATACCGTATGAAAACTGACCATGACCATCTGCAAGACTGTCTTTTTTGTTATCACCCTTTGACTGTGCAACAAGCTTATCAGGATGAGGAATTGTCTTCTGTTCACTGATAAATCCGACAATACCTGAACCCTTAGAAGCTGCTTCTTCTGAAGGAATCTTTAACCAGTAAGCAATTGTTACACCTGAAAGGCTCTTTCCTGCAAATGGGTTAGGGAAACTTAAACTACTTGGTGTACCTGGTGAAAGCTTAGTATCATATTCACCCAATGAAGAATCATCTTTCATCTGTAAAAGCTGAGATGTCTCACCAGCTGCAAACTGAAGAACCTTACCTCTCTCTGCATCATCAACAACTGTAGGAGCAGTTGAACCTGCAATACCACTTGAAGACATTCCTGTACCATTTTCGAAATCGTACTTAACAATAGGAGAAGGTGCTGCTTCTGCTTTTGTTACCGGTACGATAGATGGTACTGCTGCTGTTACTGCAAGTAATGCTGAAAGAGTAACTGCAGACATTGCTTTAATAATCTTTTTCATCTTTACCGAACTCCTTTTAATTTTTGATTAAATTATTTGAGTGAATAGCATCACATCATTATCAAAACAATTTTAACATGAACTTGCAATCTATGCAAGTAAATTTTTCATATTTTGTTTAATTTTTTTTTACAATATTTATCTGATGATTTTTACCATCAGATAAACCTGTTAAGTTAAAACTCTATGGCTGAAACTATGATGCGCTGTTCCTGACTAGAATCAACACATGTAATCAGCGTAAGTGTTGACTGTTCATTAAGTTCATCAACAACTGACCAGTCCGTTCTCTGGACAGTCTTTTTGTCATAAACAGAATAATTATGAATATTTCCAGACTTATCAATTATCTGTATAATGTCTTCTTTTTCAAGTTTATCAATATTCAAGAAAAATTCACCATAATATCCGCCATGATGTGCTGAGAGAACGCAGTTTCCTTTCTGGCCTATTGAAGCTGATGATGACATATGCCCCACAGCATGTTTTAAAACTTCATCATCATCGCCTTCCTGTATTGCAAGTTCAACACCAATCTTATCAATGATTACAACACCAATACAGTTACCATCTGCAAGAAGAGCTTCTCTTCTCTGTCTTGCCTCTTCTTCCGGGTCTGCTGTTGCCGCACTCTCTGTTGTCTCTGCTGCACTTTCTGTTGTCTCCAACGCCGGACCTGTTGTATTTTGCGGTTCCTCTGTAACATTTACATTCTGCTTTATTGCATCTACCGCAGCCTTATTTCTTTTTTTGTTGAAATATGGAACAAGTATAACAGATAAAATTACAGCTATGCCGGCTATTATAAGCACTATACCAGTTACTGTCCTTATTTTATCTTTAACTGGAAGTGATTTAATTTTTTTTAATCTTTCAAGCATATTTTCCAGGCTCCCAAATTACACTATCATTCATCAAATTCAACTATCACATAAAATCCTCTGTCATTTTCTTCTATCTTCTTTACAATGCCGGTTTTAGATTTTATACGGTTAGCTTCATAAAAACAGCCACTCATTGCAACAGCCGGTTCAATTATATAATGATAATTCACACTTGAACTTCTCTCTAATATTTCTACGGTATCTCCTTCTTTGACAAGACCTTCCCGTTCCATTTTAAATGTTTCTTCACGCATATACAATTCCTCCAGTCTGACAAAAATTGTAATCCGCATATATAATCACAGTAATATAGCAGCCAAACGGATTATTAAGCACATATTAAAAATCCGTTCTTCTGTCTTATTAAATCTGTGAAGTTACAAATATGTCGTAGATTGCTTTAATTGCAGTCTTAAAGTCTCCATTTTCAACACCGATAATAATATTTAACTCACTTGAACCCTGGTCAATCATTTTAATATTTACATTCGCATGTGCCAGTGCCGCAAAAATTCTTCCTGCTGTACCTCTTGTTGATTTCATGCCTCTTCCTACAACTGCAATAAGAGCAAGGTTTGTGTGAAGCTCTATTGAATCTGCAAGTGTCTCTTTCTGTAAATCTGCAAGTATCTGCTGTTCTTTACCTTCAAATTCTTTCTGGTTTACCAGTATTGACATTGTATCGATTCCTGAAGGCATATGCTCAAATGAAACACCATATTTTTCAAACACACCAAGTGCTTTTCTGCCGAATCCAATTTCTGAATTCATCATGTCTTTTTCAATATTTACAGCTACAAAGCCCTGTACACCTGCAATACCTGTAATTGTATATTCAGGAGTATGGCATGTATTTGCAACTATCATTGTGCCCGGAGCCTCAGGATCATTAGTATTTCTTATGTTAATCGGAATTCCTGCCTGTCTTACAGGGAATATTGCATCTTCATGAAGAACTGATGCACCCATGTATGCTAATTCACGTAATTCTTTATATGTTATCATTGTGATTACTTTAGGATTGCGGATAATTCTAGGATCTGCAACAAGGAAGCCTGATACATCTGTCCAGTTTTCATAAAGATTTGCACCTACAGCTTTGGCAACAAGTGAACCTGTTATATCAGAACCGCCTCTTGAAAATGTCTTAACTTTCTTTCCGCCAATTGAACCGTAAAATCCCGGAACAACTGCATTTTTTAAATCTTTTAATCTTGCTGATAATGCTTTATTTGTCTCATCAGCAAGGAATACTCCATCTTCATCAAAGAAAATTACTTCTGCTGAATCTATAAATTCATAACCTAAATATGCGGCCATAACCATACCATTTAAATACTCACCACGTGATGCGGCATAGTCTTTTCCTGCATGATTCTTAAATTCTTTCTCAATCTTTACAAACTCTTCATCTAAACTTAATGTAAGGGAAAGTCCTTTGATAATTTCATTATATCTTGCTTTGATAGCCTTTAATGCCTCTGAAAAATCTTTTCCGTTCTCTGCTAATTCATAGCAGCCATATAACATATCTGTTACTTTTGTGTCATCTGAAAATCTTTTTCCAGGTGCACTTGGAACTACAAATCTTCTTGCAGCATTTCCTTTGATAATTTTTCCTACTTTTTTAAACTGCTCAGCACTGGCAAGAGAACTTCCGCCAAACTTTACTACAATTTTTTCCATGAAATATACCTACCTTCAAATTTTTTCGAAATTACACTATTCTAAGATACAACATTTTGAGAAAATATCAAGTATTTTTTATAAATTTATTGTATTTTTTAGTGTTGTATAGTATAGTTTTTAGATAATATTTTAGTTTTGAAGGAGATTGTTATGGCTTTTGATGGAATTACAGTTGCCGCTTTAGTTAATGAATTAAACACTGTGTTAGATATGCCTGACACAAGAATTTATAAAATAGCACAACCCGAAAATGATGAACTTTTACTTACACTTAAAACTTCTAACGGTCAGAAAAGACTTCTTATATCTGCAAGTGCATCACTTCCTCTTATGTATCTGACCCCGCAGAATAAAACAAGTCCAATGACTGCCCCTAATTTCTGCATGTTACTGCGAAAACATATTCAGAATGGACGCATTATCTCTGTGACACAGCCTTCACTTGAGAGAATTATTGATTTTAAAATAGAACATTTAAACGAGCTTGGCGATTTATGTACAAAACATCTTATTGTCGAAATTATGGGAAAACACAGCAATATTATTTTCTGTGATGATAACATGGTTATTTTAGACAGCATTAAACATATTTCCGCACAGATTTCTTCTGTCAGGGAAGTTCTTCCGGGGAGAGAATATTTTATTCCCGATACTACGCACAAGAAAAATCCGCTGACAACAGACAAAACAACTTTTTATGAATGTATTTTCAGCCAGAATGTACCTGCCGGAAAAGCTTTGTATACTTCTTTTACCGGTATAAGTCCTCTTATTGCCGAAGATTTGGTATACAGAAGCAGAATTTCTTCTGAAATCTGTGCAAAAGATATTCCGGTGAATGAAAAAGAACAGTTATTTATTGTATTTGAAGATATGATATCATCAATTAAAAACAATAAGTTTTCTCCAGTTATTATTTATAACAACAAAGAGCCTCTGGAATTTTCTGCACTTATGCTTGAAAGCTATTCGTCTTACACTATTAAGGAAAATGAAAGCATCTCCTATGTACTTGAAACATATTATGCAGACAAAAATATTTATACGAGAATACGCCAGAAATCTTCTGATTTAAGACGAATTGTAACTACAGCACTTGAACGCAACCGCAAGAAACTCTATATTCAGGAAAAACAGCTTAATGACACTAAAAAGCGTGACAAATATAAGGTTTACGGTGAACTTATACACACTTACGGTTATGGTATTCCTGAGGGCAGTTCTTCATTTGAAGCACTCAATTATTATACAGATGAGATGATTACAATTCCTCTTGACAAAGATATTACGCCTGCACAGAATGCAAAGAAATATTTTGAAAGATACAATAAATTAAAGAGAACTTTTGAGTCTGTAACAGAGCAGCTTGAAATAACAAAAAATGAAATTAATCATCTTGAAAGTATTTCAATTTCACTTGATATTGCACTCAGTGAAGATGACCTTATGCAGATTCGCCAGGAACTTGCCGACTATAATTACATCAAAAAGCAGAAATCTTCAAAGAAGCAGAAACTGACAAGCAAACCTTTTCATTATGTTTCAAGTGACGGTTATGATATATATGTCGGTAAAAATAATTATCAGAATGAAGAACTTACATTCCAGTTTGCAAATGGCGGTGACTGGTGGTTTCATGCAAAAAACATTCCGGGCTCACATGTAATTGTAAAATCGAATGGAAATGAACTTCCCGACAAAGTCTTTGAGGAGGCTGGAAAACTTGCCGCATACTACTCTAAGGCACGGGGAAATGATAAGGTTGAAATTGACTATACTCTTAAGAAAAACGTCAAAAAACCTAACGGTTCAGCACCGGGATTCGTAGTCTACTACACTAACTATTCTCTTGTTATTGACTCTGATATATCAGACATAAAACAGGTTTAATTAAAACTTATTATATTATTATAGCAAAAAAGGGAGCAGTTTCCATGTCTGAAATCATTTTAATCCAGGCATCAGAAATGCTCCCTTTAAACAGGCATCAGAATTTTTATTTACTTTCAACTAAAATGTTTATGTGCACAAGTCTCTTCACTTATTTACACTGACTATTAAATTTATAAACTCTTACCACTCAAATTTCTTTGCAAAATAAGCATTTAAGTCTTCTATCTTAACTCGCTCCTGCTGCATTGTGTCTCTGTCACGGACAGTTACTGCACCGTCATCTTCTGACTCGAAATCATAAGTTACGCAGAATGGAGTTCCGATTTCGTCCTGTCTTCTGTATCTCTTACCGATATTTCCGCGGTCATCATACTCACAATTGTAAGTCTTGGCTAACTGAGTATATACTTTCTCTGCCACGTCCTTAAGTTTCTTTGAAAGAGGAAGAACACCAATTTTAACAGGCGCAAGAGCCGGGTGGAAATGAAGTACTGTACGCATATCAGGTTTCTCTTCTGTTCCGATATTTTCTTCATCATATGCAGAGCAGAGGAATGCAAGAACAACTCTGTCAGCACCAAGTGATGGCTCAATTACATATGGTACATATCTTTCATTTTTCTCATCATCAAAATAAGACATATCTTCACCCGATACATTCTGATGTTGTGTAAGGTCGTAGTCTGTACGGTCAGCTATACCCCATAATTCACCCCAGCCGAATGGGAATAAGAATTCAATGTCTGTTGTTCCTTTACTGTAGAAACATAATTCTTCCGGAGAATGGTCTCTTGCTCTCATCTCATCATCTTTCATACCGAGAGATTTTAACCAGTCGATACAGAAGCCTCTCCAATACTGGAACCATTCTAAATCTGTTCCAGGCTCGCAGAAGAATTCCAGTTCCATCTGCTCAAATTCTCTTGTACGGAATGTGAAGTTACCCGGTGTAATCTCGTTACGGAATGATTTACCTATCTGACCGATACCAAATGGAATTTTCTTTCTTGAAGTTCTCTGTACATTTTTGAAGTTTACAAATATACCCTGTGCTGTTTCAGGACGAAGATAAACTGTATTTTTAGCATCTTCTGTAACACCCTGGAATGTCTTAAACATAAGGTTGAACTGACGGATATCTGTAAAGTTATGCTTTCCACAGCTTGGACAGCAGATATTTTTCTCTTCTATGTAATTTTTCATCTGCTCCTGACTCCATGCGTCAATTGCTTCTTCTACTTCTATTCCGTTTTCTTCATTGTAATCTTCTATTAATTTGTCAGCTCTGAATCTTTCATGACATTCTTTACAATCCATAAGAGGGTCTGAAAAACCTCCCAGATGACCTGAAGCTACCCATGTCTGTGGATTCATAAGTATTGCACAATCAACTCCGACATTATATGGATTTTCCTGAATAAATTTCTGCCACCATGCTTTTTTTACATTATTCTTAAGCTCAACGCCAAGATTTCCATAATCCCATGTATTGGCAAGTCCACCGTAAATTTCTGAACCCGGATATACAAAACCTCTCGCTTTAGCTAATGCTACAATTTTGTCCATAGTTTTTTCCATTTGTCTCTACCTCGCATTTTATTTTTTATAAATCAGATATGCAAGACTATTTTCATCTTCATCTGAAATAACTGCAGTCTTCTTATTATCTGAAACTTTAACATTTTCACTTGCATACAAAATCTTAAATTCTGTATTGACTTTCTCTTTTTCTGAAAGAATATACACACTATATTCTTCACTTCCATCAAGCTCTTCAATAGTTACAGAAGGTTTATCGTTGGTACTGTTAAATTTACCGTCAAATGAAAATCCCTCTTCCTGTGCCTTTAAAATGGTTCCACAAAACGCAGTAATATTATTAAATTCTGAATATGTTGAAGCTGAGTCATAAGTAAGATTTACTTTAATCTTTTTATTTTCAACCTTAAATTTATTAAGCTTAACAGATGAATCTTTATTTTCATCTTCATACTGCTTTATTTCATTATCAATCTGAGATTTCAAATCATCTTCATCATAATATTTCTGATCCCAGTCTTCTACAATTGCTTCTGTGATTTTCCCATTCCTGTCTATATATACTGTTGTCTGGGTTGCCTTATTACCTTTTGTGCAGCCTGAAAGTAATAAAACAGACAGTGAACAGGCTATAGTCACACCTGCAATTTTTTTATAAATTTTCATAATATCCTCCGTAAAAAGTGCTGTGTACAGTATAGCACATGAATACGATTTTTCAAGAGCTTTCTGCCATAATTTAATCATACAAGAAAAGCGGCTGATTTAAATTTGTAAGTAATCATTGAATTTCTATACTCATTCATGAACTTTTCTATCTGTAAAAATACTTCATCACTTACTGTAAAAGTATATAATTTTGAAATTGGAGCACTTATAATATACTGTAATGTATAAACAGCCGAATGATTAAGTTCTATTTTTTTAGAATTGCCACATTCTGAATGCACAATACATTTTTTATCTAAAAGAAAATATCCGCTCTCAACCATCTGTTTACATTTAAAACAATGATAAACTTCCGGTGCTTCACCGTTAAGTGTAAACATTTTTAGTTCAAATATATATCTTATAAGCTTATCCGGTATGTTTTTGTTTAAAAGTGCTTTGAAACTCTGATATAATAAATTAAGATAATCTGTGCATTCCATATTTTCAAAAGTAAAATATGAAGCAAATTCAAGGAAATAAAAACCTATGCAGGATTTGTCGAAATCTTCCATAAGCTCCCTGAAATAATTATCACATTTTACACTTTGAAGCCTGTATGCACCGTTTCCTCTTGATATAGTAAAATCTCCGCATACAAAAGGGTTTGCAACTGCAAGCAGTGGTGATTTCTGTCTCTTGGCACCATATGCAAAAACCGTAATTTTGCCTAACTGCTTTGTCAGAACGACAAGTCTTCTGTCGGCTTCACCAACATTAGCCGCCTGCAAAACTATCCCTTTCACGATTATTTCCTGTGCCTTCGCATTCATCATTATCACCCGACTGCCTGTAATTATAATTATAAGAATCATGGCATGATTTGTATTTTAAATAATCTTCAACCATGCCACTCATCTGAAATCTATCCCACAAACTGCTTTCATTATCATTCTTCATCTGCCAGCCTCCTACAAAAGTTCTTTGTAGTATCTAGCTTGTGCAATGCACATCTAACTATACCATGAATACACTTCCACTTTTTCCATATTATTCCTGCTACAGTTCTTTCTTATCATATCCGAAATTCTTTAAGAAAAGGTCGCTGTCACGCCATTCTTTTCTTACCTTTACCCACAGCTTTAAATTAACCTGCTGTTCCATCACCCGTTCAAGCTCAAATCTGGCGGTACTTCCTATTTTCTTAAGCATGCTTCCGCCTTTTCCGATAATAATTCCTTTATGTGATTCTCTCTCACATATAATTGTAGCTTCGATATCCATAAGACCATTGCTGCGCTCTTTCATTTTCTCAATTGTAACAGCAATTCCATGTGGAATTTCC
>CAJJNI010000082.1 GCA_905193085.1 uncultured Lachnospiraceae bacterium
CATAATAAGAGTTATCACTACCTTTGAAGATGACAGATTCCTTCTTATCACGCTTGATTTTTCCCTGCTTGATAAGTTCTTCTTTTTCAGTACGGATTCGTTCAAGAAGAACAGAAGCTGGCTCATCATTCAGGTCTTGTGGGACAAGTTTACCACGGATTGCAAGGTCGAGGATTTTTGACTTACTTAAAGCTACTATTTTTTGAAGCTCTTCTTTTTCAATATCAATAGTAGATAAGAAATCGTCACAGATTTGAAAGCTATCAACAATTTGTACCTGCTGTGCATATGGACATATAGGAATCAAAGTTGAAAGAATTCTTTCTAACGCTAACTTCGGCATTGCCACTTGGTGGGTTTTATCTTGAAACTGCTGTTGAACAAAATCAGTTTGCAATATTATACAAAGAAACGACTTATTGATGGCTATATTTGTTATTTTTACAGCATTTTCCGTGAGATTCATTCCATCCAACTTGTCTGGAACTTCTCCAACAACACCAATCGTTCCAGCTATTGTTACATACAAATCATCTTTTGCTATTGTGTAATTCTTAATTACTGAAAATATCTCATCAGAAATGTACCTCAAATCAGCAATATTGATGGAATGATTTTTCATGTCAGTTATTCTGATATATGCATGAGAAGTTATTTCTTCTGAAAAACTTGCTCCTTTAGGTAACCTCTTTCCACCTTTAACCATTGCAATATCTCTAACTCGTGTCCAACCCCACCCTTTCGGCAACTCAAACGGTATCTCATCTTCAATGCATTTTGCAGTTCCATCCTGGAACTTCTCATAATGTAAATTATGAATTCAATTTTCTCTCAATTTCCACTCAATTTACATTCAATGTAGGTTGGGTGGATTTTTTATATTCTATACCTACAAAAAACGCCCGCAGGGCAGAAAGTAAGGTACAGAGTATGTACGAAGAAAATAATTCACAGGACAAGCCGGTTGTAATCGGCATTGACCACGGGTTTTCGCTTATGAAAACCAAACATCACATTTTTAGTAACGGTGTAGTGAGGTGTAATGGCAGACCACCGGTGGCAGAGAACAGCTTTTATTATGATGGCAGTTACTACAGCATTGGTGGAAAGCGTAAGACAGTTCATGAAGATAAGACAGCGGATGAGGATTTCTTTCTTTTGACGCTAGTAGCTGTTGCAAAGGAAATTAAAACAAGAGAATTGCCACGCACCTTGCGTGTGGTGTTGGGTGTGGGAGTTCCATTTAAGAGATTCGGGAAGGAGCAGGCGAAGCTGATAGCGTATTTGAAGCGAAGCGGTACACATTTTATTGAGTTTGAAGAGGAGGATTATGTCATAACCATTGAAAATGTATATTGTTTTCCACAGTGTTTTGTGGCGGTGGCAGACCGTATCGGCAACATGCATGGGCGATATGTTGTGGTGGATATCGGCTCATGGACAAAGGATATCATCTGCATTGACGAGAGAAAGGTGCAACCAGATAAATGTGTCACCGTACCCAATTCCATAATTACGTTGTTTCAGGACATTAACGCGGCTGTTGTAGAGGCTACGGGCGGAAGAATCCCGGAAATTGTGGTGCAGAATTTCATACTTGGTAAGGATGTGGTAATTCCGGAGAATGTAAAAGAGATTATCATATCAAAACTGAAAGCATTTGCAACGGATATAGAAGGTATGCTTGATGAAAGTGGATTTGACCTTGCTTATTCCAACATTCTTTATGTAGGTGGTGGAGCAACCATTATGAGAAGGTTTGGAAATGTAAGAGAAAATGCAGCTTATCTGGAGGATATCAGACTGAATGCCAAAGGCTATGAGCTTCTGGCAACCCATCAGATGAATAAAAGGTAGGTCGGTATAATGCAGAAAACAAAAGACGGATGTCGCTGGACCATCAGACTGAGCAATAAGGATTATGCACAGAAGGAAGTAATCCGGATGTTTGAATATTTACTGACAACCGGTGAGTATGCAACGGAATCTGATATTTTCCGAGAAGGCATTAAAAGCTTATATCGGGAAAAGACAGAGTCGAACAGAATTATGGACTGGGACAATCGAATACAGGAATGTGCCCGCATTACAGCAGACAATATGTTAGAGCGGATGCAGACCATGTTGGATGCAACTTTGCGTAAAGGTGGTCTTGCAGCGGTGTCGGGAACTGTTGCAGATGAAGACGAACCGATAGAAGCAAATGTTGGGATGGCGCCGCCTGAAGCAGTTGAAGAACTATCGGATGAGGTGGATGATTTTCTAAGTGATTTCTTTGGTTATATATAAAATTTCTTAAGTATCGTCAAGGCTGACAAAGTGACGTCAGGTAATCGCTTCTTGCGATTGGCTGTACGTCTGCTTGTCAGACGGTGGTGCATAAGTGAGTAGTAAATTTCATATGGAAGCTGGGACTTGGGGATGTCAAATCCCCAACAAGTTCTGCCCCGTGTCTACACGGGGCGGAACTTGCTCTACTATTCGCGACTTAAATGGAGCGTATTCGCAAGCGTTAGCGCGCGTATTCGTGAACGACCTTAGGGGAGTGAGCGTATAACCGGAGGGAGGAGCGTAAGCGACGGCGAAAGACAAGTGCCGTATCCGGCACAAGATAGATAAAGTAGATTTGGAGGAGGATTTATATGGCAAGAAACGGAGTTCAATTTAATATGTGGCTTTCGGAAGAAGATAAAGCAAGGATTCAGGAAAAAGCAAATAAGGCAGGCATCAGTATGTCGGAGTATATCAGAAGATGTGCTCTTAGCATGAAGATACCACAGTATGGAGATGTGGCAGTATTAAGGGATATATCGGCTGAACTGGGTAAGATTGGTTCCAATCTAAATCAGATAGCACACCATTTGAATGCCGGAGGCAGCGTTTATTCTGTTTATTATGACTTGTTGGAAGTGATAAAGGATTGGAATGATATGCGTTTTCGGATGCTGAAACAGGTAGAAGATGTCTGCTGTGGTAAGTATCATCACAGGAGGAGTGCATAATGGCGATTATCAAGCACATACCGGTAAAGAACAGATATTATTCTGCGGCGGTGGAGTATCTCACCTGCAAATTTGATGAGCATACTATGAAGCCTTTGGTGGATGCCAAGGGACGAATGATAATGCGTGATAATTTCTTAATCGAGGGTATCAATTGCGAGGTTGATACCTTCGGTGCAGAATGTATTGAGGTCAATCGGTATTATGGCAAAAACAATGCTATAAAGGATGTAAAAGCTCATCATTATATCATCAGTTTTGCACCGGAAGACAATATTGCCATGCAGGAGGCAATGGATTTTGGAAAACAATATGTGGGGAAGTTTCTGCTGGGTCATCAGGCAATTCTGGCGGTGCATCCCGACGGTCATAACGGCACCGGGAATATTCATGTTCACATTGTAATTAATTCCGTCAGAAAGTATGAGGGCAAAAAAGAACGTTGGCAGGATAAGTCATGCGAATACAGGCAGGGATGCAAACATAAAAGCACCGGCAAGTTTATGCACGCAGCAAAGCGTTGGGTAATGCGGGAGTGTATGCTAAAAGGTTACAATCAGGTAGATTTGCTGGCTCGCTCTGATGGTAACAATTATTGGGTAGAGAAGCGTGGAAAGGAAGCAGAACCTGATTTTAAGACAGATAAAGATATGATTCGGGAAAGGTTGGATGCGTTGATACAACATGCAGAATCTTTGGACCATATGATATACTATCTGGAGCATGTGGAAGATTGGCAGATTCGTGAGACCAATAAAACCATATCCTTTCGGATGCCACATATGAAGAAATCCATTCGTGGTAAGTCCTTGGGTGAAAGTTATGATAAGGCTGCTTTGGAAAAACGGATTGCGGAAGCTCTTACGGTTAAGGAGGAAATGATTAAGGCAGAGCATGAGACAATGCGTGAGGAGAAGCATGAGGTTGCAGAGGAGCAATCACTTGTGAAGATGCCGATAGAAGAGTTTGTTCAAGAGGCTGAAATGCCATTGGATCCCGATTATATGGATGAATTAGCACAATTACAATCACGCTTCATTTGTCTGCGATATGAATATCAATACAATCTGGATAAAATTTCGGATCTTGATTACGAGCATCGTTACAAAAATCCGGATTATGCTACTTATCAAGCTAATCTGGCACGCATTTTGGATAAGTCGTCTTATATCAATCAATGGACAAAGGAATTATCCAAGTGTGGTTTGTTTCAAAAAGATTTGAAGAAGATGTATAAGGAGCAGATTGAAACAGCTTCTGCCGAAGTGAAACGCATCGAAGAAGAGAATAAGAGGATACTTAGTAAAGCTGGATGTTATTCGGAAAGTGAGCTTTGGGTAAAACAACAAAGCTACAATGTGAACTGGAGTCTGTGCAACACTCTTGCGGAACGAAATCGGAGTATTATGGCCGAATGCGAAGGAATTATTCAAAAGTATGCAGAGTTGGTTAGAGGTGCATATGGTATCTTAAACAATGACGGATTTGGCAATAATAATCAGGTAGAGCATATAGCAGAGCAAAAGGCGAAAGTTGTTCTGCAAGAGATGCATGGAAAAGATTTTTCTGAATATGGATTCCGGGATGCATGTATTAAGGTGGGGACACAGTTACAGAGTGCGGACAAAGACAGAAGTTATGAAAGAGGCGTTAGGATTCGATAAGAGTGAGCGAGGTTTGCCCTATATTATGGTGCAAACCTCGCAGATTTCTCAACTGGAAGTATTATAGCATTTCTGAATGAATTAGCCAATAATATGAAAAAAATCATAATTTTAACTTTTTAACTTTACAAACGAAGTTAAAAAAGTTAATATAGACCTATAAGGAGGGTTGCTTATGACAAACGAAGAATATAACAAGATTATTGCCGAGATTGAAACATTGCCAACAGGCGGTATTACTTATAAAAAAATAAATGGAAAAGAGTATGCTTATTATCAATGGCGCGAGGATGGAAAGCAACATACCAGAAGGACGAAGGATGAAGAGTTAGAACAGCTTTCCAAGCAAATCGAACGCAGGAAAGTACTTCAAAACTTAATAAAAAACATAGATAATCAGGAAATAAATGAAGAAAAGCCGGTTTCGCAGTTTCGATGTACAGTAAGAATTGGAGAGGTTTTGTAAAACCAGTGGCAAAGTGGGTAAAACGTGAATGTTACCAGCAACTTCATGATTATGTTTATGGAGATATACATGATAGAGTGTATATTTTGTATGGTCTTAGAAGAACCGGTAAAACAACACTGATACGTCAGTTGATATCAGATATGGATACATCAATGAGAAGTAAAACTGTGTTCATTCAGATACAGGATAATAAGACCTTGGATGATGTGAATCGGGATTTAAAAGTTCTGGAAGAAAAAGGTTATCGCTATGTGTTTATCGATGAGGTTACACTACTGAATGATTTTATCGAAGGTGCAGCACTGTTTTCTGATGTATTTGCGGCGAGCGGAATGAAGATAGTACTTTCCGGTACTGATTCCTTAGGCTTTATGTTTACAGAGGATGAGGAGTTGTATGACAGGTGCATTATGTGTCATACAACTTTTATTCCATATCGCGAATTTGAGAGAGTGCTGGGAATTGTTGGTATTGATGATTTCATTCGATATGGCGGAACGATGAGTCTTGGTGGAAAGCAGTATAATGATAATGCCATGATTTTTGCCACTAAGAAGAGTACCGACGAGTACGTTGACAGTGCCATTGCGAGAAATATTCAGCATTCCTTAAAAAATTATAAGTATGAAGGTCATTTCCGTTCATTGCGGGATTTATATGAGAAAAATGAATTAACCAACGCAATTAACAGAATTGTGGAGGATATGAACCATCGATTCACTATGGAGGTATTGACCAGAGATTTTAAATCAAATGATTTAAGAATTTCAGCAAGCAATTTACGAAAGGATCGGGAAGAACCGACAGATATTCTCGATCGTATTGATATTCTTAAAGTGAATGAAATGCTGAAATCTTTGCTGGAAATCAAGGATAAGGAAGAACAAAAGGTTGAAATCCAAGATTCATATCGTTACGAAATAAAAGAATACTTGGATTTGCTTGACTTAACTGTGGAAATAGAAAGCAGATGGATGTCTGATTATAATCGAAGAGAATCCAGAACAGCATTTTCGCAGCCTGGTATGCGTTATTCCCAAGCAGAGGCACTTATCAAATCGCTTATGCAGGATGATATGTTTAGAGGTTTATCCTTTGAAGAGCGAAAGCGAGTAACTGAAAGAATAATAGATGAAATCAAAGGCAGAATGATGGAGGATATTGTTCTTTTGGAAACAAAGCTTTCCAAAAAGAATTGTGAAGTGTTCCGCTTACAGTTTGCAATTGGCGAATTTGATATGGTGGTGTTTAATCCGGATGAAGGGACTTGCGAAATCTATGAGATTAAGCATAGTAAAGAAGTTGTTCCACAGCAGTGCAAACATTTGTTGGATGAACAAAAATGCAAGGATACTGAATTTAGATATGGTACAATTACCGGAAAGTATGTGATATACCGTGGTGCTACAACATCGCTTGTTAAGTCAGGCGTGGAGACACAGGAAGATGTGGCTTATCTGAATGTGGAAGAGTATTTGAAGGCGTTGTAAGTGTGCAAAAAATATGTACAATAAGAAGTTAATTAATGGAGGCACATATTGAAATTAATAGAAAAAAAGCTTGCTTTTTATGAAGAGGAATACAAAAAATTTATGGGAATTAATCAGTTCCCCAAATATGAGTTGCAGTTTAAAGAGATATCTTTGAATATTGCTGATAAATACGGATTTGATAGTGTTGCTTTTGCGACTTATCAAACTCAAACAAATAAAAATATGCTTGTTGTCAGTACAAATCTTAAATTAACTAAACATGTAATATTTCATGAGTTTACACATATATACGATTCGTACAGATATGTTAAAGGCGATAAGGCAAGATATGCGGGTTTGTCCGGTTTTACAGAATATCATGCATCACAAGTAGAATTGATGCAATTACTAAATGTTGAAAATATTGATGATTCTTTCATTTTTTCTATGGATTCGATAATAAATACGATTTCTGGCAAAAAGAGTGTGCAGCAATATATCGATGAAAGACAGCAACATGCTATTGATTTGTTTGAACGAAAAGATTTTCCGGTAAACTTAGAAACATTGAAATCTGCTTTAGGTATTCTCTATAATTATTTGGGTCTACGTTCAATTTGTGAGATGTATGCTATAGATTATAAAGAGAAAATAAATAATGAGGCATTTCTGAAATATATATCAACTTTACAGTTTTGTCCTTTAAATAATCTAATGCATGGATGGTTAGATGAGAAGAAAATAGAACAAAGTATTGAATTGTATGTAAATATTATCTTTCCTCTTATTGAGAAATTTAAGCTGGCATAGTGCATGGAGTATGTGTCTAAGAGTTTTGGCAAATTAAATGTACAAATGGAAAGGATGATGCAATGAGTAAAAATACTTTTAGCATATCAGGGGATAAAATATATATAACAAGACCTGAATGGAATTATATGGCATGTGCTACGGTAAGGGCCGATTATGCAGAAGAAATACAGAATGCTACTTGTGGCTTGAATAACGGAAGATACCTTTATAATCAGAAACTAGGGTATCTTCATGCTTATATAATGAAAAAGTGGTATGGCGAAGATGTTTGTCAAAGCATGAAAGAATAGCATTTTGTTCTTCATCATATGGATAATAATAGTACTAATTGTTGCATAGAAAATCTTTGTTTTTTACCAAATGCATATAATAAGGCGAAAGGACTTACATTTGATCAGGAAAATGAGGACAAAAGATTTATTGCTTTGACTATAACTATGGATTTTGATACAAAACTTTATCAAATAACAATCAAGTTTAATTATCCGGCAACATTAGTCTTAGAGGGATTTGAGAAACCTGCAGTTATCGAATTAGCATACTTGCTGTATGAAGGGGATTATCGTAGAGTGATAATTGAGGCACAAAATATTTTACTTGAGTATAAAGAGGCATATACATTTTCACCAGAAAAAATACGAGCAATTGATTATCATATAGAAGGTTGCATAGGAAAAGTTTTGCCACCGGAAGTTCATGAAGAGTATTTGAGTGGTAAACATGGACATGGTGTTTGTATTATGTACAGAATTGCACCATTAAAAATTGGACGAAGGATGTTGGAGATAAGTATTTTATTATAACAGATATTAATGGTGGTTCAAGGTATCAGATAGAGTTATAGAAAGAACTATATAGAATTTGGATGAAAAAAGAGGTTTACATCGGTTTATAAGATGTAAGCCTCTTTTAGGTATTATAAGTTTTCAATTTCAAGCAAATCCACCTTCTGCCCCTCCATCTCTATCAGATTTCCCTGTTGCTCCTTGCACGTCAACAAATCAGGATGCTCTTCATCCAGAAATTTTTGGAATATGCTTTCGGCCTGTGCGTAGTACATAAGAGCTGCTTTTTCGTTACGCATAGAGGCGTGGACAGTGGCAAGGTTTTGAAACAGGTAACCTTTGGTAAGGGTATAGGATTCATATACCTTATCTGTAATACCGATACAGCTTGTGAAGATTCGGGCAGCCTCCGGGAACTTGCCTTGATGATATAAAAGTTTGGCATAAGTGTTCATGGTATAGAGGCCGTTTGGGGAATACTGCATCTGTGTCTGTACAAGTGTATTGGCAGATTTTTCAATATAATCCAAGGCCTGCTCCGGCTTTCGGAGATTCATACAATAACTTCCGGCATCAAGATACATGGATGATAAATTGAAGATATGTGTGGTGCCTTTTCCGCAGGCTTCTGCAATTGCTTTTTCTTCCAGTTCCAGAGCTTTTACATGATTTTGATGAATAATAGCGGCTTCGGTTGCCCTATAGTGAAGGAGCGTGGCATGGTCCTCGTTGGTAATATTCTAATAAAGATAGCAGATGCCTTCATATTCGCCAAGAAGCTTTTGGAATAGACGGTAGTGATGCAATCGGGAACTGCTTTCTAAACCATGAGAAACTAGTTTCTTATAAGTAGTCCGTTCATCTTTATCTACAAAGAGCAGTGTAGTATTCAGAATATCTAATGCAAATCGAATGTGTTCATGATTGCTGTCTGAAACGGCTTGCAAGAGAGAATCAAAAAAGGATGGAGCCTGACTCAAGGAAAGCATTTTTCTCGCGTTAATAATCTTACGCATATAAGGATTCAGCAACAGTCGTTGATGGTCCTTAACGAGCAGACCATATTCTTCTAAAATCTGAATCTCATTGATATATGCACCATGCCAATCATAAAACAGCTTTATCGGGAATCCACTATCCGGAGCAAGTGCAATTACAGATAAGACGGTAAGTGTATTAGGCTCTAACTGTTGTAAGTCGAGCAGAGATTCTATATGCTTGTAGTAGGCAAGTCTGCGAGTTTGATTGTCTTTGTTTAATGTAATATTGCTGGTGTCCTCTTTGAACAAAACATTTTCTTTTAATTTTGCCAAAAGGTTTTGGGCGGTTATAGTTCCATAGGAAAGCAAACGTGCCATGAGTGTATCAGATTTTGAAAAAGCTCATGCACGATGACAGGGTAGATGCTGTTGTGTGTGCTACCGACGCAGGAAGAGAGGGAGAGTTAATCTTCCGCCTGACCTACAACATGGCAGGCTGCAGAAAGCCGATGAAACGTTTATGGATTTCTTCTATGGAGGAAAGTGCAATCAAAGAGGGATTTTCTAATCTCAGACCGGGTAGCGATTATGATAATCTGTATCACTCAGCATTATGCAGACAGGAAGCAGACTGGCTTGTGGGTATCAATGGCACTAGGCTTTTTACGGTATTGT
>CAJJNI010000083.1 GCA_905193085.1 uncultured Lachnospiraceae bacterium
TCGGCAAGTTCTTTCTTTTTTTCCTGCAATTTTAAAATTCGCTCTTCTATTGAATTTTTGGCAATTAATTTAATTACATTTACTTTGTTTTTCTGGCCGATACGGTGTGCGCGGTCAGTTGCCTGGTTCTGTGCTGCAACATTCCACCAAGGGTCATAGTGTATTACGATATCTGCCGCGGTAAGATTAAGTCCTGTTCCACCGGCTTTTAACGAAATTAAAAATACATCTGCCCCGCCTTCCTGAAAAGCTTCAACAAGCTCTCTTCTTTTCTTTTTTGATGTACTGCCTGTAAGCATAAACACACTTAAATTATTCTGCTGTAACTTTTCTTTAAGAATATCGAGCATAGTTGTAAACTGTGAGAAAAGAAGAATTTTATGTCCGCTTGAAATTCCGTTTTCTATATAATTTACACATGTAGTAAGTTTTGCCGATTCTTTGTTATAATTTTCATACACAAGTGACGGGTCACAGCAAATCTGACGGAGCTTTGTAAGCTCTGCAAGAATCTGTAATTTATTTTCCTGAAAATCTTTATTTGATGATTTTTTCAGGCTGCTTAAAATTTTCTTCTCTGCCGCCATATATATTTTTTCCTGCTCATTTTCAAATCTGGCATATACTACTTCTTCTATTTTATCAGGCAAATCTTTTAAAACATCTTTTTTAAGACGCCTCATAATAAATGGCGAAATCATCTTATGAAGCCTTACAAGTGCTGTTTTTTCATCTTTATCGGTGCCCGGAAGTATCTTTTCTTCAAAAACTTCTTTAAAATATTTATAGCTGAACAGATAACCCGGCATAAGATATTCAAAAATACTCCAAAGCTCACTTAAACGGTTTTCTATAGGGGTTCCGGTGAGTGCAAATCTTCTCTTGCTGTTTATAGTCTTTACTGCTTTTGCGGCAAGTGTTGATGCATTCTTTATATACTGTGCTTCATCTATAATTTCACAGTCAAATTCTATAGTTTTGTACAGTGATATATCACGCTTAAGTAAATCGTAAGAAGTAATCACAACATCATATTCTGATACATTATTTAACAGCTCTTCTCTTTCTGCGGCAGTTCCGACTATTGAACAGACCTTCATCTGCGGTGTAAATTTATTAAATTCACTTTCCCAGTTGTACACTAAAGAAGCAGGACAAATCACGATATTACAGCCGCCTTTCTCAGAATACAGATATGTTATCATTTCAAGTGTCTTTCCAAGACCCATATCATCAGCTAAAACACCGCCAAATCCAAGCTTTGAAATTACTTTTGCCCACTTAAAGCCATCAACCTGATATGGTCTTAGCTGCGCATTTATATCGGAAGGAATATCAAATTTCTGATTCTTAACTTCTTCAAAAGAATTGATAAGATTATCATACATTGAATCCTTTGATATAAAAATATTTGACAGATTATCTTTAACTAAAGAATCAAGATAAAGTGCCCGATACATCGGAAGCTGCACAGTGCCACTTCTAAGCTGCTTATCTGTAAGCCTGAAATCTTCCTGCAAATCATTTAAAAACTCCAGTCCCTCATCACTAATATTTAAAAGCTCTCCTGATTTTAATCTGTGATATTTCCTTTTTCTCCTATAGGAATCAAGTATATCGTTGAGTTCTTTCATAGACATGCCTTCAATATTCCATGACACATCAAGTAAATCTCCTTTTATAGATAATCCGGTTGAAATCTTAGGAAGTCTTGTTACCTTTATTTTCTTAAATTCATCTGAAGCATAGACATCTGCTAACTGTTCAATCTCGCCTACGCCGTATTCAACCAAATCAGCGAGCAAATCATCATTATCCCCCAAAATATAAAATTTGTTGTTCTGCGATTTAACAGGGAAATATTTTCTTATAATCTTTCTTAAATTGTATTCACTCTGTAAATCTCTGTAAGTCTCATGTTCATCGGCCATTGAGCTTAAATAATGCTCTTTATCGCCATAAATTGCTTTTGCATGACAGATAATGTTATTCCCGTCTATATCAAAATAAACCTCGTACTTTCCCTCTTCTTTTTCATAAATGTCAAAATCAACACCCTGTATATCAACATTCATATACTTTTCCATGACTGGCAGTATTGTATTTGCAAATGACATATAATCCTGTTCATACAGTGTAAATGGCTGCACTGTATCTTCAAAATTATCATAATAACCCCGTGCATATGAATTCGTATGGTTTGAATTTTCTATAAGAGGCATAATATTTTTCATTTTGTCAGAATATTTATTTGACACACAGTATAAAATATCCTCATACAAAATATAAACTGTTCCATTGCCATAATATATCTTTGTTTTTGGAAAAGAAATTTCAGTTTTCTTTCCATTATCTGTTCCTGTTATAGCAACGGGCAGTTTAATATCCTCTTCTTTAACCAGAATACTTTTCTTAGTGCTTGAATAATCTTCTATTACGCTCATTTCCCTGTTTTTGAACATGGAAATAAAATTATCAGCCAACGATTCTGTTATTACAATATACCTTTTATCTGAATAGGCATATACAGTATCAAAATCCTGTGGATATCTTAATGACAGCAAAAAATCAATGTATGTAAGAGACTCTGCTGAAAAAGCATCTCTTTCGTGTACAAACTCAAGACTTTTTCCGTATTTTACAAACTCTTTGTTCTTTACAGCCCTGACAAAACTATATATATTTTTTACTACATACATTCTGTCAATTCCGACTTTCCATTCAACAAGCATACGGTTTTTGTTAAAATGGACATATGGCTCCAGAACAACATTCATAGTCTCAAAATCGTCTCTGTACTTATTCTTTTCATCAATAGAATAATTCGTAATTGCTTCGAGTAATTCCCTTGAGCTTCTGTTTGAAGAAAAACCATTTGTTGTAAATGTTCTGCCTGATGCTGACGCATAAGCTGTATTTAAGTAATTATCAAGTCTTTTCTTTTTATTATTAAAATTAAAAAAATCATCATCAGCCTGTACATCATCAAAATCATCAATATTATCATATTTAATTGATTTTACTGCGCCTATTGAATTATCATTTATATATTCTTCTACTACTATAGTATCATATTCAAAATTAATCTGCAGGGCCACAGCAACCAAATGTTTACAAAAACCCCCATATGTAGAAAAAGCAGGACAGGAACAGAAGTATTCTTTTAAGCGTGCCTTATTTTCATTAACCTCTAATTCTATGGAAACCCCGTATGTCTTTCCTCTGCTTCCCAATACTTCAGAAGAAAATTCAACACTGCGCTCCCCTGTTTTAGAAATACTAAGGTCAATGAACTCTTCATTTTTAAAAATCTGTTTTCCCTTTGAATAAGTACTGTCTAAGGCACCTTTTCTTTTTATTAACTGTTCATCAATAACTTCCATTTTAAATACCTCTATCCCGCCTGTAATAAGCAGATATTCAAAATCCGCCAAATTTTCCTTTAAACAAATAACATTTAAGCATGTAATAAAACTTTTTGTAATCCGGATAAAAGTCAGACTATGCCATCACAAACTGAATTACGCTGTAAGCTGCGTATATAACAAGAAGTAATGCGCCCTGCCATCTGAAACCTTTTTTCTTAATTACGAATGGCAAAATAAATAATAACATTACTAACAGACCAACCGGTGCTGTAAGCATAAATGATTCCTTCTGTGAAATACCAATACCTGTTGCAGTTGCCGGAATACCGATAACAAGAAGTAAATTAAGAGTATTTGCGCCTATAATATTACCAACTGAAACATTAGAGTATCCCTTAATCATGGAACTTATCGCTGTTACAAATTCAGGAAGTGATGTTCCAAGTGCAATAAATGTAACAGAAATAACTGCTTCCGGCACACCTACTTTAGCAGCAATACTTGCTCCACAGTTTACAAGGAATTTAGCTCCGACAAATAAAACAGCCGCACATATTACAAGTGTAATAACAGCTTTTGCAACTGAACCATCAGTATCGTCACCTTCTTCTGCTTCTTCATCATCTACGCCTGAAAGCTTAATGCTAAGATATGCATAAAGACAGAATGCAAGTAATAAGAATATTCCTGCTATACGGTTAATTCCGCCTGTTAAAAGACCTACTGTTGATACAATAACATATACTGCAAAGAACAGAATACTTCTCCAGCCGATACTTGAAACAGACACACTCTTTGATGGCTTAAAAAGCTGTGTTACGGCTGCAATAAGTGCCGTGTTGCATACAATTGAACCAAATGCATTACCAACTGCCATATCACCACCTGCTCCGCCTGAAAATGCAGCAGTTGTTGATACCAGAATTTCAGGTAATGTTGTACCAAGACTTACAATTGTAGCACCAACGATAATTTCCGGAATACCAAGTTTCTTAGAAATTGTTATGGACGCATCGACAAACCTATCTCCGCCAAACATAATAAGTAACAGACCAATTATAAAGAAAATAACTGCACTTACAAACTGGCCTGTTCCTGCTGTAAAATAACTCTGAGCTACAGCAAAATCTCCTGCAAATAAATTTTGTAAAAGTTCCATTTTTTTCTCCTTCTCTGTAATTTACTTAACATTTTGCAAATATTAATTATATAAAAAATTATTTTTCATGTCAATCACTTTCAGGCAGGTCTACATAAAAAACTGAACCTTCCAAAAGCCTGCTCTCACAATGTATATTTCCTTTGTGCTGTGTTATTATAGTCTTTACGATTGCAAGTCCAAGACCACTCCCACTGTCAGCATCAGGGGTTCTTGCCTTTGATACCTGATATGTATGTTCAAATATCCTATTCAGATTCTCCGGTGCAATGCCAATTCCGGTATCAGCGACAAAAAAAGTAACACCATTTTTATTTTTGTAAGCTCCTATGGTGATTTTATCATTTTCAGAAGAATATTTTACAGCATTAGAAGTAAGATTATCGAGTACACGAACCATTTTCTCTGCATCAATATTTACACATACATTTAAATCAACAGGCATATCAAGTATACACACTCTTTTTTTATCATATCTCAGTGAAAAATTGTAAAAATACTCTTCAAGAAATGCTCCAAGTTCTATTACTTCAAAATTATAAATACTCTCTTTCTGCTGCTCTAATGTCAAAAGGAAATACATATCCTGTATTAAGTTCTGCAGTCCTTTCGTCCTTTTATCCATAATTCCAAGAACTTTATCAAATTCTTCCATATCAAATATATCTTTATCTCTCATTGCTATAAGATAATCTATAGAACTTCTCAGAGCATTAACCGGTGCCCGCAAATCATGCGCAATATCTGACATCATTCTTGTACGCTCTTCCTCGTCCTGTTTTATTTTTTTATTTGCCTCAAGAAGCTGCATCGTTAAATCTTCAACTTCCAGAATTTTCGGCTCCGTAAAAGACATATTCTCTTTCATAAACTTACCCTCTGTACTATTTTACAACAAATTTATATCCTTTAGACCATACTGTCTCTATTATTTCTACACCCTTAGTATATAAATCAAGTTTTTTTCTGAGGCGGCTTACCTGAACCATTACAACACGTCTGTCATCAGGAGTATAAGCACCAAACATTTCTTTTCCTATTTCTTCAAAAGTAACAAGATTTTCTTTTCTTTCTATCAAAAGTATTAAAAGCTGGTATTCACGCTTAGAAAGTGCAATTTCTTCATTCTGCCACAAAACTTTGTGCGATATTTCATCAATAGAAAGACTACCAAATGTTTTCTTTGTTGTTGAATCATATGACCTGCTTCTTCTTATATTAGCCATTATTCTTGCTTTCATCTCCGGAAGGCTGCATGGTTTTTCAAGATAATCATCTGCTCCTGATTCAAAGCCTTTAATTTTATCTGCTTCTTCTACTTTTCCAGACAGAAACAATATAGGAGCATTTGTTCTTTTTCTGAAAAGTGTGCATGCCTCAAAACCGTCAATTCCAGGCATCATTACATCTAACACAATTAAATCCGGTCTGAAAGCTGTCAAAAGCCCTGAACCTTCCATTACAGTAGCTGCTGTACTTACCTCAAACCCTTCAGACTCGAAATATTTTTTGTTAATATCTAATACTTCTGCATCATCATCAATAAACAAAAGCTTTTCGCCCATCAAAAACACCCTTTCAATGTAACAAATTTATTTTTAAATGTTAAAGAGCCTTCTTAAACCAGAAGACTCTCTTTATAAATTTTCACAATTACTTTATATCAATAAATCCATTTTCTTTAAGCTGCTCTAAAAACTGTATCACTGATGTTAAACATTCATTTTTGTCTACATCATACACTTTCAACAATTTATTTACAATTTCTTCCACTGTAGTTTCTTCCTGTATGTAATCCCAGATATCGTTAGCTGAGCCTTTGAGCAGAAAATATTTTCCTGTCTCAAAATCGACCATTGCCTTTTCGTCATTAAGACATGTTACCTCAAGATTTTTAATTAATTTAATGCCTGTTGTCAACTCCATTTTGTATTCCTCCTACACAACATTATTTGGTATAATTTTACCATATTTAAAAATATTTTGTCAATTTATTGTTGATTTTCCCTATATAAAATTGACTTAATATTAATTTCATGTTATAATACTCCTATTAAAGATTACCGAAATGAGGGGTTGTATATGAATTTTAATCCTAAAAATCAAGACAATGTATTTTCTCTTGCATGGCGTTTTATCACCAAGAATCCTGAAAAACTTACTACTATCAGGATTATCTTTCTTTCTGCATGGTACCGTTTCCGTATACTCACTGTAAAAATGTCAAAGCTTCAAAAGACCTTCGGCATCAGAGATGAAGAATCCCCGTGCGAACTTGATATTGAAGACCAGAAGTGCGCTTACCGTATCGGAATGCGTGTAGAACACACATGCAATAGAACACCCTGGCAGAGCAAATGTCTTGTAAAGGCACTTACTGCATCACATTTGCTAAAAAAGCGCGGCATATCCCACACACTCTATCTTGGTGTAGGACAAAACGACTCTAAAATGATTGCTCATGCATGGCTTAGAAGCGGCCGCTTATATGTAACCGGTGGAAATGGCAGCAACTATTCTATGGTTGCCAAGTTCTGTAATAAATAATCAATACTACATCTATCAAACTTACCAAAACCATTTCTCACAAAGCAGCCCGTCAGTACAAATAGTACCGTCAAATACTACTTATATCAAAGTCATAAACTCATTCCATTAATAATATATCCATTAATACAAATGTTTATTTTCAATTTTTATTTCTCTGTCGCAGTAATTAAGAACAGATTTTCTATGTGTAATCAAAAGGCATGTGGGTTTAGGCTTTAATTTTTTCAAGCCTTCCAACACCTTTATTTCCGTTTTTTCATCTAATGAAGATGTTGCTTCATCCAATATTAAAAATGGAGCTTTTCTTACCAAAGCACGCGCTATTGCAATTCTTTGTGCCTGTCCTTCTGAAAGACCATGTCCACGCTCTCCAATAACTGTATCAATGCCTTTTGGCAGTTCCATTATAAAATCGTATGCTGAACTCATTTTTAAAGCTTCTGTTATTTCTTCATCAGTAGCTGCCAGATTTCCCATTTGTATATTTTCTTTTATCGTTCCGCTAAAAAGTGTATTTCCCTGCGGAACATATGAAATAAACTCTCTCGTTGCCGCATTTGCTATTTCACTCTCACCCGACTGATTATAAAACTCAATTATACCATCTTTCTGGCTCATAAATGACATCATAAGTCTTACAAGTGTCGTTTTGCCAATTCCTGATTCACCGACAATCGCAACAAATTCGCCTGGCTTTATGTTTAAAGACACATCATCTAAAACTTTTTCATCTGTATAACCAAAGCTTAAGCCTTTTACAGACACTCCTACCTGTTTTGCATCTATATTCTCATCTGCCCTGTATTCATGCTGTATATTTTCAAGCTCCATTATTCTCCCAGCCGATGTAAGTATCGAGACAATTTTAGGTATCTGCTGTGCAAGTCCCACTATAGGAGCCTGTATCCTGTTTACAAGAGTAAGGAACACAGACATCGTACCGTATGTAATAAGACTTGCCGAAACCTGAATTGAACCGATAACAAATGCAACTATATATCCAAGCTGGAAAGAAAAACTCATTGTAGAAGAACTCAGAAGACTCACCCTGCTTCTTTTGTATATCCAGTAAAATCTTTCATCTCGTAATTTTGTAAGCCTGTCTATTGAGTACTGTTCATTTGAAAATGATTTGACGATTAAAATATTTGCAAGGCTTTCCTGCAAAAATGAACGGTATGCTGATTCACTCTCCTGGACTTTCGTCTGAAGCTTTTTTAATTTTCTGCCAAGTAAGAAGCTTATTATTGATGCCACAGGTGCAATTAAAAGAGCAAAAACAGCAAGCAGAGGTGCAAAATAAAACAATGTGAAAAATGTTGCAATCAACTCTATTAAAAGCTGTATAATTGTCGGAATGACAAATATAATTCCATCTGAAATCTGTCCTGCATCACTTGTAAGACGTGTCATTAAATCACCTGTATGATATTTTGTAACATCCATCCAATGTGAGCGTATAATTTTTTCATACACCTGTTTTCTTATTCCAAATGAAAACTTTTCATTAAGCATAATTGATATAAGGCTGCTTATTACCGTCAACAGCAGATTTAATATTATCATTACACCATATACAGCTACTGAAAACACGGCTACATGCCCGCCCTGTGCATTATCTATAATAGCTTTAGATTCAAGTGCCATTCCAATAGAAATACCGGTAAGTACCATTTGAATAAGCATAAAAACTATCATCTTAGGTATATATGGTTTTGTATACTGCATCAGCCACTTAGCATACGCAGCATTATTATGCCAGTTTTTAAAAAATCCAACTATCTTCTTCCACATATGAACAGAACCCTTTCGCAAACTAAAAAAGAGGCAACATAAATTGCCTCCTGTTAAATCATTTACCGACTAAAATGTTATAACATCTGTCAATCATCATACTTTATCAGATTTAATTAACTTCAATATCACCATCGGTATCAGGCTTTGAATCTGTTCCGCTTCCAAAGCTTACCCAATAATTTCCATTCTGGTCTACACGAATTTCATCATATTGTGTAGCAACATTTTTGCCCTGTTTTGTCATTCTTATATCAAGCGAATGAAGTTGTGGCTTCTGCCATTCTTTCATTATTAAACCACCTTCCCTTACCTTAAGTCACACAGATATTAAAAATCTGTCATAGTATTTTTCTTGTCTGATTAAAGAACCTTTACTGAGCCATCAGTGTCAGGATTTGAATCAAATCCGCTCGCAAAACTTGCCCAATAATTTCCATTCTGGTCTACCCTTAACTCATCAAAGCTTACAGCAAGATTCTTGCCCTGTTTTGTTTCCATAATATCAAGCTCTTCAAGTTGTGGCTTCTGCCATTTTTCCATAAGTAATTCCTCCTCGTATAACAGCCTCTTTTATATATGTTAAATTTTAACATATCATCATATATAAAGCAAATAATTCTAACAATTCTGATAGACATATCAAACATTCATTATATATATTATTCCTGACAGACTTAACATAATTTATTATGCATATAATTTCTGACATACAAAGCAACATCTGTTATGCATATAATTTCTG